>NZ_RHFJ01000028.1:0-45042 GCF_003718675.1 Marichromatium sp. AB32 | reverse complement strand
CATCCCGGAGACCAGCCGCTCCCAGCTCACCCGGGCGTGACGGCGCCGGAGGAATTCACGCAGCGCCCATTCACGGGCATCGGTCGCGGCGAACTCGGCGTGCCCGCCCTCGGTGGCGAAGGGATGATGGCGATGTCCGTCCCAGAACAGACCGGCCTCGCCGAGCCCGGTCCCGGCGGCGATTACGCAGCGGTTGCCGACGGCCCCGGGCTCACCCGGCTGGAGCTCGCAGACATCCTCCGGCGCCAGCGCCGCGATTCCCCAGGCCACCGCCTCGAGGTCGTTGAGCAACAACACTCGCGAGAGACCGAGCGCCCGCTCGAGGGCATCGGCGTCGATCTGCCAGGTCAGGTTGGTGACCTGGCTGCGGCGCCCCGACACCGGGCCGGCGATGGCGAACGCCGCACCGCTGCAGGAGACCGCGTGCGTGGCCAGATAATGGCGCACGATCGACTCGAGCCCCGCATGCTCGGCACTCGGATAGCGTTCGGGATGGTGCAGCACGAGACCACCGCCGGCGTCCGGCGCGGCGATGGCGAGCGCCGTCTTGGTGCCCCCGATGTCCCCCACCAGGATGCGCATGGCGCAGACCTCCACAGGGTGCGGACGGCGGCCTGGCGGGACCGCCGTCGGTGCGTGTGGCGGGGATGATAGCAGCCGCGCGGGCGACGATGACAGCGCCCCGCCGGCGGGCGGGGCGCACGGGCTGACTCAGTCGTTGCTGGCCGTCGGCTGGTTGGCGGCGGGGTCGCCGTAGTAGGGCTGACCGTAGACCGGCGCGCCCCAACCGTAGGGGGCACCCCAGGCGCCATAGGGGACGTGATAGGGATAGCCGTAGCCATAGGGATGGTGATAGCCGTAATAAGGCGCGCCGCCATACCAGGGGCCACCCCAGGGACCGCCCCAGCCACCCGGGAACATCCCGAACGGCCCCCAGCCCCAGAAGGCGTTGGCGGACATGGAACCGAGCGCGGAGACACCCGCGACGGTGGCTGCAAGCATCAGTCGTTTCATGCGCGTCATCGCTCAACTCCCATAGATGATTCAGGGAAACGCCACCACGCCCCGTCCCTGGGGCAGGCGGCGCGGTCGCGACAGGGAACCGCGACCCGTGGACCCGGCCCAGGCGTCATCCCTGGCCAAGGGCCGGAGGACGGCGCCTGAGGCCGTCCTCGGGGCTAGCCTAGGCCGCGCCCGAGACGACAGCGTTGACGTCAATCAATATTCGCTAATATTCAACTGCACGAGGATCAACGGCCATAGGTCTCGAGGATCTCGCGCGCCGAGACCGGCCGTCCGTAGAGAAATCCCTGCCCCGCCCGACAACCCTCGCGCGCCAGGAAGAGCACCTGGTCGTCGCACTCGATCCCCTCGGCGAGCACCTCCAGGCCCAGGGTCTTGCCGAGACCGATGATGGAGCGCACCGTGGTCTCGTCGGCCGAGTCACGACCGATGTCACCGACGAAGGAGCGATCGATCTTGAGCTGGTCGATCGGCAGTCGATGGATGCGCCCGAGCGAGGAGTAGCCGGTACCGAAGTCATCGACCGCGATGCCGACGCCGAGCGCGCGCAGCGCATGCAGGTGCGCCAGCGCGCGCTCGGCCTGACGCATCAGCATCGCCTCGGTGACCTCCAGCTGCAACGCCCCGGGCGACAGCTGATAGCGCTGCAACACCCCCTCGACACGCTCGACGAAATGCGCCTGCTCGAGCTGCTGCAACACCAGATTGACGGCCATGCGCGGCACCTCCAGCCCGCTGTTGCGCCAGGCGGCGAGCTGGGCGCAGGCCGTCTCCAGCACCCAGTCGCCGACCTCGCCGAGCACGCCGATCTCCTCGGCCAGGGCGATGAAGCGCGCCGGCGGCAACAGCCCCTGACGGGAGTGGTGCCAGCGCAGCAGCGCCTCCACCCCGAGCAGGCGACCGCTGCCGAGATCGATCTGGGGTTGGAAATAGAGCACGAACTCGTGCCGGCGCAGCGCGCCGCGCAGCGCGTGCACCAGCTCGAGCTGCGCGACCACGCCGCCGGCCATGTCGGCATGGAAGAACTGGAAGTCGTTGCGCCCGCGCGACTTGGCCTCGTACATGGCGATGTCGGCGTGCCTGAGCAGGGTGTCCGGATCGGTGCCATCGACCGGATAGAGGCTGATGCCGATGCTGGCGCTGACCTGGAAGCGTTCCCTGCCGACCTGGAAGGGCGGGCCGAAGACCTGCAGCAACCGGTTGGCCACCCGTCCGGCGCGCCGCGCGCAGTCGGCGTCCTCGAGCAACACCACGAACTCGTCGCCGCCGACCCGCGCCAGGGTGTCGCTGTCGCGCAGCTGGCCTTGCATCCGCTCGGCCACCTCGCGCAGCAGCTCGTCGCCGGCGCCATGACCATAGCGGTCGTTGATGATCTTGAAGCGGTCGAGATCGACGAACAGCACCGCCATCACCCCATGATGACGGTGGGCGCGACTCACCCCCTGGGCGAGCCGGTCGTTGAGCAGGGTGCGATTGGGCAGGTGGGTGAGGGTGTCGTGATGGGCGAGGAACTCGAGCTTCTCCTCGGAGCGGCGCAGCGCATCCTGCTGGCGCAGCAGCTTGCTCAGATCGAGCACCGCGCAAACGAACTGCGACGGCTCGTCGGCGTCGACGGCCAGTCGCGCCATGTGCAGCTCGCCACCGAAGACATCACCGCCATCGGCGAGGAAGTGCACCCCCTCGACCACCTCGCCCTCGCTCTGTCGCGCCCGACTCAACGCCGAGGCCAGCCGCTCACGATCGAGCGGGATCACCAATCGCTGCAGGAAATGATGACGCAGATGCCGGTTGCCCAGCCCGAACAGCTGCTCGGCAAGCGCATTGGCATCGAGCACCAGGCCGTTACCATCGACCACCAGCTGCGCCAGCGGCATTGCCGAGAACAGCGTGTTGTAACGCTGCGCCATGCGCTCGGAGGCGACCTGGGCCTCGCGCAGCTCGGCGTTCTGCACCTCGAGCTCAGCCTGATAGATGCGCAGCTCCTCGGTCAGCGTGGTGAGATCGATCTCACCCTGCCCGAGCAACCGACCGAGCCGGTCGAAATCGCCGCGCTCCAATGCCCGTCTGGCCTGTACATAGAGGTCTTGTGCCATCTCGTCCTGAGCGGGCACCTTCGGATCCTCGGAACCTGTCATTCTGGGGGACTCCTGCGTCCGTCGAGGAGGATCCGATCGTCGCACACTTGGCCGATCGCTTGGGCAGTCCCCTTGGTTCACAGGGGGAACTGCCGCATCCTTAAGTGTGGGTGTGCGCCGAGCGTCGCCGGAACCGCAGCGGGTGAGCGGTGCTGTCTGGATGGCAACAGACACGATCAGGTGTGCGCCAGACCGAGCCGAACGATCGTCTCAGACAATCAGATCAATTTTTATTATCCATTTCACGCATCGGCCATCAGGACGTAATCTTAGCACCGTCGACACGCCATCCTCTTCGGGGGCGCGACGATCGCTCAAGAACTTTTGACCCAAATCCCACAGCGACAACCATGGAGAATCGACACATGTTGCAAGATCGCACCGGAAGCCGCGTTCCTCAGGTCACCTTCCACACCCGTAGCGGACACGAGTGGGTCGACCTGACCACCGACGAGATCTTTGCCGGTAAGACCGTGGTGGTGTTCTCGCTGCCGGGTGCCTTCACCCCCACCTGCTCCTCCTCGCACGTGCCGCGCTACAACCAGCTGGTACCGATGTTCAAGGAGCACGGGGTCGATACCGTGGCCTGCGTCTCGGTCAACGACACCTTCGTGATGAACGAGTGGCAGAAGACCCAGCACGCCGATGACCTGCTGTTCATCCCCGACGGCAACGGCGAGTTCACCGAGGGCATGGGGATGCTGGTCGAGAAGGACGATCTCGGCTTCGGCAAGCGCTCCTGGCGCTACTCGATGCTGGTACGCGACGGCGTGGTGGAGAAGATGTTCATCGAGCCCGAGGTCGAAGGCGACCCCTACGAGGTCTCCGACGCCGATACCATGCTCGCCCACCTCGCCCCGAACGCGCCCAAGCCGATGGACGTGAGCGTGTTCACCCGCGACGGCTGCCCGTTCTGCGTCAAGGCCAAGGAGGCCCTGCGCAACGCCGGCATCGACTTCGAGGAGCTGGTGCTCAACGAGGACTACACCGAGCAGACGCTGCGCGCCGTGGCCAACGCCCGTACCGTGCCGCAGGTGTTCGTCAACGGTGAGCTGATCGGTGGCTCGGAGGCGGTCGAGGGCTGGCTCAAGGAGCGCGCCAGCGCCTGATCCGGGAGCACGCCGGAGGACCACAGCTGCCGACGCCGGCCGGCGTCGGCAGATTCGAGGGGGTCGGGCAACCCATGGGTTACCGACCCCTTTGCTATGGACAGGACCGCTCTCGGACCACCCGCTGCGCCTCATCCGGGCCACGGGTATGATCCTCGGTCACAGCATTATCAGGAAGCAGAACCATGACCCAGCATTTCGACCTGATCGCGATCGGCGGTGGCAGCGGCGGCCTGGCGGTGGCCGAGAAGGCCGCCGCCTTCGGCAAGCGCGTCGCCCTGATCGAGTCCAAGGCGCTCGGCGGCACCTGCGTCAACGTCGGCTGCGTACCCAAGAAGGTGATGTGGTACGCCTCGCACCTCGCCGAGGCGGTGCGCGACGCCCCCGGCTTCGGCGTCCAGGCCAGCGGCGGCGAGCTCGACTGGCCCAAGCTGGTGGCCGGGCGCGATCGCTACATCAGTGCCATCAACAGCTTCTGGGACGGCTATGTCGAGCGCCTCGGCATCACCCGGGTCGATGGCCACGCCCGCTTCGTCGACGCCCACACCATCGAGGTCGAGGGTCAGCGTCTCAGCGCCGATCACATCGTCATCGCCACCGGCGGGCGCCCGATCGTGCCGCGTCTGCCCGGCGCCGAGCTCGGTATCACCTCCGACGGCTTCTTCGCCCTGCAGCAACAACCCAAGCGCGTGGCCATCATCGGTGCCGGCTATATCGGCATCGAGCTGGCCGGGCTGCTGCGCAGCTTCGGCTCCGAGGTCACCGTGGTGGCGCTCGAGGACCGGTTGCTGTTCCAGTTCGACCCCCTGCTCAGCGCCACCCTGGCCGAGAACATGCACGCCCAGGGCATCGAGACCCATCTCGAGTTCGCCGTCGCCGCACTCGAGCGCGACGCCCAGGGCACCACCCTGGTGGCCCAGGACGGCACCCGGATCGAGGGCTTCGACAGCGTGATCTGGGCCGTCGGGCGCGCGCCCAACACCCGCGACCTCGGGCTCGAGACCGCCGGCATCGAGGTCCAGCCCAACGGCATGGTGCCCACCGACGCCTATCAGAACACCAATGTCCCCGGCGTCTACGCGCTCGGCGACATCACCGGACGCGACCAGCTCACCCCGGTGGCGATCGCCGCCGGGCGCCGCCTCGCCGAGCGCCTGTTCGACGGCCAGAGCGAGCGCAAGCTCGACTACGACAACATCCCCACCGTGGTCTTCGCCCACCCGCCGTTGTCCAAGGTCGGGCTGAGTGAGCCGGAGGCGCGCGAGCGCCTCGGTGACGTGCTCACCGTCTACGAGACCAGCTTCACCCCGATGCGCTACGCGCTCAACGAGCACGGCGCCAAGACCGCGATGAAGCTGGTCTGTGCCGGTCCCGAGCAGCGCGTGGTCGGTGTCCACGTCATCGGCGACGGCGCCGACGAGATGCTCCAGGGCTTCGCCGTGGCGGTGAAGATGGGCGCGACCAAGGCCGACTTCGACAACACCGTCGCCATCCACCCCGGCAGCGCCGAGGAGCTGGTCACCCTCAAGGAGCCGGTACGCCGTCCCGGCGACCCGCTCCCCGAGGGCGCGGCCTGAGGCTGCCCGCCCGCCGCCCGGCGGGCGGACCTCGCCGCGAGCGCGCCGATGATGGAAAAAATCGGCCCGGTCGCGGACAATCCCCGCTCGAGATCAACGACCCGGCCACGCCTCCGCCGGCGTCCCCAGCCCGAGCCCGACCCGCGCCATGCCTGCACCGCTAGACCGTCGTCTGTCCATCGCCCCGATGCTCGACTGGACCGATCGCCACTGCCGTTATTTCCTCCGGCTGATCAGCCGTCACACCCTGCTCTACACCGAGATGGTGACCACCGGCGCGCTGCTTCACGGCGACCGCGAGCGCTTCCTGCGCTTCGATCCGAGCGAGCATCCGGTGGCGCTGCAGCTCGGCGGCTCCGATCCCGCCGACATGGCCACCTGCGCCCGACTCGGCGCCGAGTACGGCTACGACGAGATCAACATCAACGTCGGCTGCCCCTCCGACCGGGTGCAGAACGGGCGCTTCGGTGCCTGTCTGATGGCCGAGCCCGGGGTGGTGGCCGACTGCGTGCGGGCGATGAAGGACGCGGTGGCGGTCCCGGTGACGGTCAAGAGCCGCATCGGCATCGACGATCGCGACAGCTACGGCGAGCTGGTCGACTTCGTCGGCGCCCAGGTCGAGGCCGGCTGCGACGCGCTGATCGTGCACGCGCGCAAGGCCTGGCTCTCCGGGCTGAGCCCGAAGGAGAACCGCGACATCCCGCCGCTGCGCTACGACGTGGTGCTGCAGCTCAAGCGCGACTTCCCCGCGCTCTCGATCAGCCTCAACGGCGGGGTGCAGGACCTCGACCAGGCCTGCGCCCTGCTCGAGACCCTCGATGGGGTGATGATCGGTCGCGAGGCCTACCACAACCCCTGGATCCTCGCCGCGGCCGACGCGCGCATCTTCGCCGACCCGACCCCGCCGCCGCCCCGCCACCAGGTCATCGAGCGGATGCTGCCCTATATCCAGCGCGAGCTCGACGCCGGGGTGCCGCTGACCGCGATCAGCCGTCACCTGCTCGGACTCTTCCAGGGCCGTCCCGGCGCGCGCGTCTGGCGCCGCTGGATCAGCGAGCACGCCCATCTCCCCGGCGCCGGCTGCGAGGTGCTGACCGAGGCGCTGCCGCGGCGCATGCAACCCGCCGCCGCCGACTGATCCGGCGCCGCGGCCATGGACTGGGTGAGCCTGTCGCTGCTCTGCGCCCTCGCCCTGGCCAGCGCCGATGCCGCCACCAAGGCCTGGCTCGGCGCGCTCTCGGCCGCCGAGCTGGCGCTGGTGCGCCTCACCCTGAGCGGCGTGCTGCTCGCCCCGCTGCTCGCCGACCTGCCGCCGCTCGCCACCCTCGCGCCCGCCTTCTGGGGCTGGCTGGCGGCACTGGTGCCGCTGGAGATCGCGGCGATGCTGCTCTACATGCGCGCCATCCGCGACCACCCGCTCTCGCTCACCCTGCCCTATCTCGCCTTCACCCCGGTGTTCGTGCTGCTGGTCGCCTGGCTGCTGCTCGACGAGACGGTGAGCGCGCGCGGCGCCTTTGGGGTGGTGCTGGTGGTGGCCGGGGCCTGGCTGCTCAACGTCGGCCATGCCCGGGCGCGCGACTGGCGCAGCTGGCTGCGCCCGCTCGGCGCCATCCTCGAGCAGCGCGGCGCGCGGCTGATGCTCGCGGTGGCGGCGATCTACGCCCTCACCGCCACCCTCGGCAAGGGCGCGATGCAGTATCTGCCGCCGGCGCAGTTCGGCGCCTTCTACTTCGCCCTGCTCGGGGTCGTCGCACTGCTGGTGCTGGCGCTGCCGCGCCCGCGCCGGCTGCTCGCGCTGGCGCGCCATCCCTGGGCGGTGCTGGCGGTCGCGGCGCTGAGCGCGGTGATGGTCTACACCCACTTCCTCGCCATCGCCGCGACCGAGGTCGCCTACATGATCGCGCTCAAGCGCACCAGCCTGCTCTTCGGCATGCTCTACGGCGCGCTCTGCTTCGGCGAGCGCGGGCTGCGTGCGCGCCTGCCCGCCGGCGTGCTGATGCTCGCCGGCGCGGCGCTGGTACTGCAGGGATGAGACGGACTCAGTGGGGCGGCTCGGCGAGGTCGCAGGACTGGGTCTGTCCGGCGAACACGGTCTCGAGCTGCTCGCTCACCCGCTCGATGGCGGGGTCGGCGCTGGTGTCGACGCGCACCAGCCGGTCGCACTCCTCGCCCTGCGGCGGCTCGCAGCGCGCATGCTGGCGCTCGAGCACCGCGAGCGTCGCCTCGGAGGCGTCGTTACCGGCGGCCAGACGCCGAGTGACGCGCTCGCGCAGCACCGCCAGCGGCGCCTCCAGCGCGAGGATGGCGAACCCGGCGTGATGACGGCGCGCCAGCGCAGCGAAACCGACGCGCCGCTGGTGCGCGGTGAAGGTGGCATCGACCAGCACGTCGTGGCCACTGGCGAGGATGGTCTCGGCCAGGTGCAGCAGCCGCTCGTAGGTCCAATCGGTGGCCGAGGGGAAATAGATCCCGCCATCGACCCCGGTATTGGTGCGCGCCTGCGCCTCGAGCCCGAACAGTCGCTTGCGCTCGACGTCCGAGCGCAGATGGACGAAGGGCAGCCGCTCGCAGAGCGCGCTGGCCATGTGGCTCTTGCCCGAGCCCGACAGCCCGCAGGCGATCAGCAGCCGCGGCCGTCTCGCCCGGGTATAGCCCTCGGCCAGCGCCAGATAGCGCGCGCACGCATCCCAGGCGGCGGCGCGCTCAGGCGCCGCCAGCCCCGTCTGACCGGCGCGGATCGCGCCGACCTTGGCGCGCACCATCGCCCGATAGCACTGATAGAGACGCAGCAGTGCCAGCAACCCGTAGTCACCGCCGCGCTCCAGATAGCCGTTGAGCAGACGCTGCGCCAACCCCGGCTCACCGGCGGCCTCCAGGTCCATGACCAGGAAGGCGAGCTCGCTGGCGGTGTCGATCCAGCGCAGCTCGGGGGCGAAGTCGATACCGTCGAAGATCTGCGGCTCGCCGTCGATCAACGCGATGTTGCCGCGATGCATGTCGCCGTGACACTCGCGGATCCAGCCCTCGGCGCGACGCTGCTCGAGCAGCGGACGCAGCACCCGCCAGCGTGCCCGGGTCCAGTCCTCGATGCGTTGGAGACGCCTCAGCAGCGCCGGCGCCTCGACCCGCGCCCGGATCTGCTCGACGTTCTCGATCATCGGCGCGAGCACCATGTCGGGCGCCCCCCAGGGGGCATCGGGCGCGGCGGCCGGGATGGCGGCGTGGAAATCGGCCAAGCGCTCGGCGAGCCGGTCGATCAGGGGACCGTCGAGGGGGCGGTGCGCGAGCAACGCCGACTGCGCGAAACGGCGCATCCGTACGGCGTACTCCAACACCGCGCCCGCGGCGCCGATGCGCGGGTGCGCGGCCTCGCCGCCGATCGCCACCACGTCGAGATAGATCGTCGGCGCGAGCCGGCTGTTGAGGCGAATCTCCTCCTCACAGCAGTGACGACGCAACGCCAGGGTGGAGCAGTCGAGAAAGCCAAGATCGAGCGGCTTCTTGAGCTTGTAGGCGAAGTCGCCGGCGAGCAGCACGTGGGAGATATGGGTTTCGATGTGCTCGATCCGATCGACCGGATGGGGATAGGCCTCGGGGCGCTGCAGCGCCGCGATCAGCCGGGGGAACTCACTGGCATCCATGACACCACCTCCAAGACAGCCGACGGTCTCGGTGACTGCCCGATCTTGAATCAAGTATAAGCATTGGTTAATACTCCGCCGCTTACACCCATCGCAACCGAAACGGAAGCACCCATGTCCATCGAACGTATCGTCTTCGCCGTCGCCGGCGCCTTTGTGCTGCTCTCGGCCATCCTCGCGGCCACCGTCAGCATCCACTTCCTGTGGTTCACCGGCTTCGTCGGCGCCAACCTGCTGCAGTCGGCCTTCACCGGCTTCTGCCCGCTGGCGATCATCCTCAAGAAGCTCGGCAAGACCCCCGGCCCGGCCTTCTGATCGGCCGCCGGGCGGCACCCCGCCGCCCGGCGCCAAGGCTCATGCCGGATCGACCGGCTGGGCCCACAGGTCGTGATCGCCCGAGGCGGTGATCTCGACCTCGATGAAGTCGCCGGGGTCGATCTCCCAGGCCCCCGGCACCAGCACGTTGCCGTCGATCTCGGGCGCATCGCCATAGCTGCGCGCCACCACCTCGTCTTCGTGCACCTCGTCAACCAGCACCGTCATGCGCTCGCCGACCCGCGCGGCGAGCTTGTCGCGGCTGATCTCGGCCTGGACCTCCATGAAGCGCTCGCGGCGCTCCTCGCGCTCTTCGGCAGGCACCGCATCGGCCAGATCGTTGGCCGCCGCGCCGTCCACCGGCGAGTAGGGGAAGCAGCCGACGCGGTCGAGCCGCGCCTCGCGGAGGAAGTCCAGCAGCGACTCGAACTCGGCCTCGGTCTCACCGGGGAAGCCGACGATGAAGGTGCTGCGCAGCACCAGCTCGGGACATTGCGCGCGCCAGCGTGCGAGACGCTCGAGCACCCGCTCGGTGGCCGCCGGACGGCGCATCGCGCGCAGCACCCGGGTGTTGCCGTGCTGCAGCGGCATGTCGAGATAGGGCAGGATCAGCCCCTCGGCCATCAACGGGATCAGCTCGTCGACCTGGGGATAGGGGTAGACGTAGTGCAGTCGCGTCCACGCCGGCAACTGGCCGAGCTCGCGCGCCAGGGTGGTGATGTCGGTACGCAGCGGTCGCCCGCCGTGGAAGCCCGGCGCGTACTTGAGGTCGCGGCCATAGGCGCTGGTGTCCTGGGCGACCACCAGCAGTTCGCGCACCCCGGCCTCGACCAGCCGTTCGGCCTCGCCGAGCACCTCACCGAGACCACGACTGACCAGGTCGCCGCGCAGGCTGGGGATGATGCAGAAGGTGCAGCGATGGTCGCAGCCCTCGGAGATCTTGAGATAGGCGTAGTGACGCGGGGTGAGCCGCACGCCTTGGGGCGGCACCAGACTGGTGAAGGGGTCGTGCGGGGCAGGCAGCGCCTCGTGCACCACCGCCATCACCTCCTCGAGCGCGTGCGGTCCGGTGATCGCCAGCACCTCGGGATAGGCGGCGCGGATGCGTTCGGCGCGGGCGCCGAGACAGCCGGTGACCACGACCCGGCCGTTCTCTTCCAGGGCCTCGCCGATCACCTCCAGCGACTCGCGCTCGGCGGCGTCGATGAAGGCGCAGGTGTTGATGACCACCAGCTCGGCGTCGTCATAGTCGTGCACCACCCGATAGCCCTCGGCGCGCAGCCGGGTGAGGATGAGTTCGGAGTCGACCGTGGCCTTGGGGCAGCCGAGGCTGACGAAGCCCACGGTGGGCACGGCGGCGGATGGGGATGAGATGTCCAAATGAAGCTCGCTGATCTGGTTGCGGTTGGGGACTGGCGGGCATTATCGCCCAGCCGAGACCGGGCGCACGTCATCGCGGCGACGCGTCGTGCTTGATCGTCCCCTGTATATCGGTAACGATAGCGGCGTTTGCCATCTAACGCGACGGCATCACGGGACACGCTTGAAGAGACGTGACACGGCCAGGACTCCGAGGCGGGATCGATACTGGCAGCGATCGCCCCCGCGCGCGCCAATGGCGCGGCGCGAACACGGACAGGCCGGCGCCCGGGCGCATGGCAACAGGAGGGTCGAGACAGATGAAGCACTGCAAACTCTGCAAGTTCAGCGCACTCTGCAACGACCTGCCCGGCGTCTGCGTCCTGATCCCGTACGTCGCGATCGCGGTCGTCGCGACCTCGCTCGGTTACCTCTTCGTGACCCAGGAGCTGTTGTAGCGGCGCCCACCCTATCCGTAGCGGGGGCGGGAGACGTCGAGCCCTTGCGGGCCATCCGGTCCCGCCCTCGCCGTTGCAATGGACCCACTGCACCATGGTCATCAACGACACCCTGTCCACGCCCGCCGAGACCGTCAGCGAGCCACCGCTCGCGGTCGCCGCGGGACGACGCATCGCCTTTCACCTCCAGGTCCGCTTCCCGGACGGTTTCGTCGCCTTTTCCACCTTCAAGGAAGAACCGATTCGTTGCACCGTCGGCGACGGCACCCTGACCCCGGCACTGGAGACGGCCATCGACGGACTGCTCGCCGGCAGCGAGACCGAGTTCGCCGGCGACGGCTCCGAGCTGTTCGCCACCTACGACGAGAACAATGTCTTCTGGCTCGAACGCAGCGAATTCCCGCCCGAACTCCAGCCCGAGCCGGGCAAGGTCATCGCCTTCGAGACCCCGGCCGGCCAGGAGACCAGCGGCATGGTGCTGGAGACCGAAGGCGAGCGGGTGCGGGTCGACTTCAACCACCCCTTCGCCGGACGCGCGTTACAGCTGCGCATCGCCATTCTCTCCGTCGAGACCTGAACCCGGGCGCGGCCGGCGCCACCGGCCGCGCGCAATAACCCCGAACACCACCCGCTGTTTTCAATCCCCGCCGACCGCCTATCCTGTTCCGAGCCATGACTATCCTGCTAGCCAATCCCCGCGGTTTCTGTGCCGGCGTCGATCGCGCCATCGCCATCGTCGAGCGCGTCCTCGAACGCTACGGTGCGCCCATTTATGTCCGTCACGAGGTGGTGCACAACCGCTTCGTCGTCGAGGGACTGCGCGCGCGCGGCGCCATCTTCGTCGAGGACCTCGACGAGGTGCCGGACGACGCCACCCTGGTGTTCAGCGCCCACGGCGTGCCCCAAGCGGTACGGCGCGAGGCCGAGGCGCGCGGGCTGCGGGTGTTCGATGCCACCTGCCCGCTGGTCACCAAGGTCCACCTCGAGGTCACCCGGCACTGTCGCAACGGCATCGAGACCGTGCTCATCGGCCATCGCGGTCATCCCGAGGTCGACGGCACCCTCGGCCAGTGCGACCCCGAGGGCGCCCCGGTGCACCTGGTCGAACGTCCCGAGGACGTCGCCGGACTCGAGATCGCCGATCCCGAGCGCATCGCCTACGTCACCCAGACCACGCTGTCGATGGACGACACCACCACCATCGTCGCGGCACTGCGCGAGCGCTTCCCGGCCATCCAGGGACCGAAGAAGAGCGATATCTGCTACGCCACCCAGAACCGCCAGGACGCGGTCAAGACCCTGGCCGAGAGCTGCGAGCTGCTGCTGGTGGTCGGCTCGCCCAACAGCTCCAACTCCAACCGGCTGCGTGAACTGGCCGAAAAGCGCGGCTGCAGCGCCTATCTGATCGACGGCCCCGAGGACATCGAGCGCGGCTGGCTCGAGGGCATCTCGCGCATCGGCCTCACCGCCGGCGCATCGGCCCCCGAGGTCCTCGTCGAGCGGGTCATCGCCCAGCTGCGCGACTGGGGCGTGGAGCAGGTCGAGGAACAGCCCGGCATCCGCGAGCAGGTGGTGTTCGCGCTGCCGCGCGAGCTGACCAGGGAGCCGGCCGAGGACTGAACCCCGCCCCTCGCGCTTGCACCTCGACCGACCGAACCGCACCTAATGAGGCTGGAGGCGGCCAGACAGGCCGCCCCGGTCCCTGAGCGAGACGGCCCGGCGCCCGCCAGGCCGCGAGGAGAGGAGTTGCATGAGCGAGATCCTGGTCATCGGTGGCGGCGTCATCGGGTTGCTGACCGCGCGCGAGTTGGCGCGCGCCGGTGTCGACACCACCCTGGTCGAGATGGGCAAGACCGGCCAGCAGTCGTCCTGGGCTGGCGGCGGCATCCTCTCCCCACTCTACCCCTGGCGCTATCCCGACGCGGTCGGGCGGCTGGCCGCCTGGAGCCAGCGGGTCTATCCGGCGCTGGCCACCGAACTGCTCGACGAGACCGGGATCGACCCCGAGCTCACCGTCAACGGCATGCTGGTGCTCGACACCGAGGAGCGCCAGCGCGCACTCGACTGGGCCGCGCGCCACGACACCGCCATCGAGGTGCTCGACGCCCGCCAGCTCCACGCCAGCGAGCCCGAGCTCGGCCCCCGTCCCGAGCAGGCGCTGCTGCTCCCGGGCATCGGCCAGGTGCGCAACCCGCGCCTGACCCGCGCGCTGCGCCGCGCCATCGAGCGCAAGGTGACGCTGCGCGAGCAGGAGGAGGTGCTGGAGCTGCTGATCGAGGGCGGGCGCGCGGTCGGGGTGCGCACCCCCAAGGGCGAGATCCGCGCCGAGCGCGTCATCATCTGCGCCGGCGCCTGGACCGCCAAGCTGCTCGAACAGCTCGGCAACAGCCCCGAGATCCAGCCGGTGCGCGGCCAGATGATCCTCTTCTACGCCCACCCCGGCCAGGTCCATCACATCACCCTGCACCGCGAGCGCTACATCATCCCCCGGCGCGACGGTCGCATCCTCTTCGGCTCGACCCTGGAGCAGGCCGGCTTCGTCAAGCGCACCACCGCCGAGGCCAAGGAGGAGCTCTATCGCGCCGCCGTCGAACTCTACCCGCTGCTCAAGCGCACCCCGATCGAGGACCACTGGTCCGGACTGCGACCCGGCTCGCCCAGCGGCATCCCCTATATCGGCGCCTACCCCGGCATCGACGGGCTCTATTTCAACGCCGGCCACTACCGCAACGGCCTGGTCACCGGCCCGGCCTCGGCCCGCCTGCTCACCGACCTGGTGCTCGAGCGCGACCCCATCCTCGACGCCGCGCCCTATGCGCTCGACGCGACGCGGGACTGATCGAGGGCGATCAGCCGCCAGCCGCCAGCCGCCAGCCGCCAGCCGCCAGCCGCCAGCCGCCAGCCGCCGGGGATGATGAACCGTGAAGATACCGTCTTGCCTGTCAATCGACGATCATGCAACACCTGCCTCCCCGACTGGAGGCTGGAAGCTGATCGCTGGAAGCTGGTTCGAACCGCAAAGACACAAAGCACGCAAAGGGGAGAAAAGCCTTCAGCGACCAACCTCCAGCCCGTCGGTTGGGTTGCTCATGCACTACCTGATCGACGAATCGCCGGGATGCCAGGACGGGCAACCCAACATCGTCATCAGGCGGCAGCCAGCGGATCGAACCGCAAGGCCGCAAAGAACACGGAGAGAAGAAAGGCTTCCTACGATCAGCCTCCGGCAAGAAGAACAGGCTTATCTCGTACCGCCAAGGTTGACTGCAAACCGACACTGGAGGCTGCTTGCTGAAGGCTGGTCGCTTTCTTCACGTCCTTGGCGGCTTCGCGGTTCAATCTTCCGGCGGCTGGAGGCTTTCCCCAGACAGGGATTGATGTCCGGCGGAAAGCTGGCTAAAATTCGTGGGCTTGAGTAGCCGATGTAGCTCAGTTGGTAGAGCAACGCATTCGTAATGCGTGGGTCAGCGGTTCGAATCCGCTCATCGGCTCCATCTCCCCAAGCGCCCGTCTCACTCCACCCCCAGGCGCGATCTCACCCGTTCCCACAGTTCGATCACCGCCCGTGATGCGGCACCGCCGTCGTACTCGGCGAGGCTCTTGCGCGCGACCAAGGCGCGGGCGACCACGGGGTCGAAGGGCAGTTCACCGATCACATCGATGTCGCGCGCACCACACCACTCCCGGATCGTCACACCGTTCTCCAGGTTGAGATCGGCCTTGTTGATGCAGACGACCAAGGGGATGGCGAAGTGGACGCAGAGTTCAGCGACGCGCTGCAGGTCGTGCAGCCCGGAGAGGGTCGGCTCGGTGACGGCGAGCACCAGATCGACACCGGTGATGGCGGCACTCACCGGACAGCCGATCCCGGGCGGGCCGTCGTTGAGGATCAGCGTCGCGCCCTCGGCCTCGGCCTGACGTCGCGCCTCGCGCCGCACCAGGGTGACGAGCTTGCCGGAGTTGTCCTCACCGACGCCGAGCTGGGCGTGGACCAGGGTGCCGTGACGGCTGTCGGAGACCATCCAGCGACCGTTCGGACGGGTCTCCAGGACGATCGCCTCCTCGGGACAGACCCGCGCGCACAGCCCGCAGTGCTCGCAGGCGAAGGGGTTGATGCGATAGCCCGCGTCGAAGTCGAGCTCGATCGCCTCGAACCGGCACCAGGCGGCGCAGTCCCCGCACTCGGCGCACAGCTCGGGGTCGATCCGTGGTGTCGCGCCGCCGACGAAGTCGCCGCCGGTCCGTTCACGCGGGTCGAGCAGCAGGTGCATATCGGCGGCGTCGACGTCACAGTCGGCCACCACCTTGTGCTGAGCCAGGGTGGCGAAGGCGGCGCTCACCGTGGTCTTGCCGGTGCCGCCCTTGCCGCTGATGATGGTGAGTTCCTTCATCATGACGGGAGCATCCCCTCGATCTGTGCATAGAGCTGTTGGAAGCGCGCGCGCCACTCGGGCGCGGTACGCACCCAGGGCTCGCCACGCGCGTAGGCCTCGGCGAGCGCGCGGGTGAAGGGGATCTCGAGCAGCACCGGGATCGACTCGGCGCGACAGTACTCCGCCACGCCCTGATCGCCGATGTCGCAGCGGTTGATCACCACTCCACAGGGCACCCCGAGCGCCCGCGCCACCGCAACGGCGAGGCCCAGGTCGTGCAGCCCCGAGGGGGTGGGCTCGGTGACCAGCAGACAGAAGTCGACCCCATCGAGGGTCTCGACCATCGGGCAGGCGGTGCCCGGCGGGGCATCGAGGATGGTCGCGAGGCCCGGCTCCAGACGCCGCTTGAGCGCCTTGATCACCGGCACCGCCGAGCGCTCGCCGATGGCGAGTTCGCCCTGGAGCACCGGCAGGGTGTCGGCCTGACCGGCGGCGATCTCGCCGATCGGGCGCTCGACCTCGCCGAGCGCGCCCTCGACACGGCAGACGTAGTCGCAGGCACCGCAACCGTGGCAGAGCTCGTCGAACACCATCAGCTCGTCGGGCGTGAGCGCCAGGGCGTTGAAGGCACAGGCCTCGACACAGTCGCCGCACAGGGTACAGCGCCCGGGGTCGATGCGCGGAACGCGCACCCCGACCGGCTCACGCCGGTCGAAGTGCGGGCGCAGGAACAGGTGCCCGTTGGGCGCCTCGACGTCGCAGTCGGCGTATTGCACGCGCTCGAGCGCCAGCGCCAGATTGGTCGCCACCGTAGTCTTGCCGGTGCCGCCCTTGCCGCTGGCCACGGCGATGGTCAGCGCCCGCATCGCTCAGCCCCGACCGCGACCGTTGCCCAGCCCGCGACCAACGCCCATGCCGCGCCCGGCACCGGCACCGGCACCGGCACCGGCACCGGCACCACGACCATGTGCCATGCCACGACCACCACCGCAGCGCGCAATGCCGTCGCAGGGTTCGCGGCCTGCCACGGCGGCGGCGAGCGCCATCCCCTGCCCGGCATGGCGCTCGACGGCCTCGGCCACGGTGCCGGAGACACCCTCGACGACCCGCACCCCGGCGCGCTCGAGCACCATCGCCGCCTTGGGGCCACAGCGGCCAGTGATCAGCAGCTCGGCGCGCTGGCCGGCGATCCACTGCGCGGTGCGGGTGCCGGCGCCACCGTTGGTCTCGAGGAAGGGGTTGGGCATGCTCTGGAAGTCACCGCTCTCGGTATCGACCACGGCGAAATAGGCGCAGCGTCCGAGTCGGGCGTCGACCGGGGCGTCCTGACCCTGGCCGGCTGCGGAGATCACGATCTTCATGGGGCAATTCCTCGTTGTTCGATTCAGTGGGCGTGGTCGTGGGCGCATTGGGAGACGCCGTTCAGTTCACCGGCGAGATAGGCGTTGAGGGTCTCGCCGACGCCGGGACGGGCGCCGGTGACCACCTCGATGCCATTGCGCGCGAACAGCTCGATGGCCTTGGCGCCCATACCGCCGGCGAGCACCACATCGGCGCCGAGCGACTGGATGTAGGTCGGCAGCTGCCCCGGCTGATGGGCGTCGGCGAAGGGGTTGGCCACCACCTCGGCGCCGACGAGCCGGTCGGTGTCATCGAGCTGGGCAACCACGAAATGGCTGCAATGGCCGAAGTGCATCGACATCTCGCCGGCCAGTCCGAGCGCATCGTTGGCGGTCATCACGATCTTTTTCATCAGGTCTCATCTCTCTGTCCGGCACAACCGGGCACCGAACGGGGGTGGTCGTTGTCAGAGTGTTGGATACCTTGCGGCGGCTCTTCCCCGTGCTCCGGGATCTGGATCACCAGCCGCTGTCCGGTGAGCAGTGCGCCAGCGACCTTGGCGCGGGCCCGGGCGATGGTGCGCGACAGGGTGGTGCGCGAGATCCCCATGCGCCGGGCGCTCTCCTCCTGGTAGAGCCCCTCGAGATCGCACAACCGCAGCGCCTCCATCTCGTCGGCGCGCAACATCACCGTCTCCAGGGTGTGACCGTGGCGGCCACAGGGCTTGAAACAGATCCGCCCGGGATCGAGTCCGATCCGGCGGACGCGTCGTCTTCGACCGGGCACAGTGCCTCCGCTTGGCTGTCTCGGGTAGGTTCGAGGATGCATTCAAACGCACATATGTGCGTTTTGCATTGACAAATATCAGGGTGTTTTAGTCAAGAAAGGCGAGACACTGGGATTCATCGTTAAGAGATTCTTTTTCGCAACGACACGCATCCCGAGCGGACGCCGGGCGATCACGGTTGCCCCGAGCGCCACCCGACATCCATGCAGGGATACGCATCACACAAGGAGCCTTGAATCATGAGCGCTACAGCGGTCAACAAGACACGGCGTCGCCTGCTGGTCGCAGCGACCAGCGCGGTCGGCGCCGTCGGTGCCGGCTTCGCCCTCGTACCCTTCGTCGCCTCGATGAACCCGAGCGCGCGCGCCCGTGCCGCAGGCGCGCCGGTCGAGGCCGATATCAGCAAGATCGAGCCCGGCGCGCTGCTGCGCGTCAAGTGGCGCGGCAAACCGGTGTGGGTGGTGCATCGCACACCGAAGATGCTCGAGATGCTGGCGAGCAACGACCCCAAGCTGGTCGACCCCGCCTCCGAGGTGCCGCAGCAGCCCGAGTACTGCCAGAACCCGACCCGCTCGATCAAGCCCGAGTATCTGGTCGCCATCGGCATCTGCACCCACCTCGGCTGCTCGCCGACCTACCGCCCCGAGTTCGCCCCCGAAGACCTCGGCGCGGACTGGAAGGGCGGCTTCTTCTGCCCCTGCCACGGCTCGCGCTTCGATCTCGCCGCGCGCGTCTTCAAGGGCGTGCCGGCCCCGACCAACCTGGTCATTCCCAAGCACACCTATCTCAACGACACCACCCTGCTGATCGGCGAGGACGGCAGCGCCGCCTGACCCCTCCCCCGCTCGACAGCGCCAGACGCTTGGCGTAGATTTCCGCCCCTGGGTCGGACACGCGACCGCCGGTCCTGTGTCCGACCTGCCCGTCGCCCCACCCCCAATCAGGCGACCGCCTCTTCCCCGTCATCCAGAACCGACAAGAGGACTCGGCGTGAACCGACGTCTGGCTGCCCATCTCCCCCTGTTCATGCTCGCCGCCTGGCTGCTCGGCGGCTGCGCGAGCGGCCCCGACACCCGACCCCAGTCGCTGATCCCGGCCAACCTCTCGAGCCTGCCCCAGATCCAGCTCGCGGCGAGCGAGCGCGACCAGGTGCGATCGCTGGCGATGGGCGCGGCCCGCAGCAAGGGCTGGCGGATCACCCAGAGCGACCCCGAACGACTGCTGCTCGAGCGCCCCGTCACGCCCGACTCGACGCTCGCCCGTGTCCTCGACCTGCCCCCGGGGCAGTTGCCGACCGACACCAGACTCGAGGTCGCCAGCTATTTCATCGACGAGGGGACTGCCGTGCGGGTCGCCTCGGCCGCCGCCCTGATCCGCCCACGCACCGATCAGCCCGAGCCGGAACGACGCGACGTCACCAGCCGCTTGCAGCCGCTGCTGACCCAGTCGCTCGCCGCGCTCGAACGTGCCTGGCAGACCCATCACCAGCGACTCGCCGAGGCCGCCCCGCCGCTGCCGCAACCCGCCCCGAGCACCGACGGCGAGGCGACTCCGGCAGGGACGCTGGCGGCCATCCCCGCCGCGCCCATCGAGGGCAGCGAGACCACACAGCGCCAACCGCTGACTGCAGCGACACAAACCGACAACCCGGCGAACGCCTCGCGAGACGTCCGCCCTCAGCAGGGACCGGCCCCGGTGATCGACGCCACACCGATGCTCCGTGAGGCACCGCCGCTCGCGCCCGAGCCGCCGCAGGCGCAGACCCAGATGCTCAGCCTCACCCCGCAGCAGCGTGACGTCACCTGGGCGGCCTATGCCGAGCAATATGCGAGATTGCGCGGTTGCGTGTTGACCGACGAGGGCGCGGTGCTGATCGACAACCGCTCCGATGGCGAGATCCACAAGGTCCCCTGCGAGGGCACCGACAGCATCCTGGTGCAGTGTCACGACGGCCTCTGTCGCGGACTGCTGTAACGGCGCCAGATTGCGGATTCGCATTGTCGCGGGACGTCAGGCCGGGTGAATAATAACCAATCATTCAACTCGGAAAACGCCATGACTCCCGCACGCATTCTCCTTCTCGTCACCCTGCTGCTCGCCGCCCTCACCGGCTGCGGCGGTCCGGACGACCAGGGGGCGGGCGACCCCGCCCTGCTCGAGTTCGCCGAACAGGGCGATCTCGGCGCGCTCGATGGACTGCTCTCGCGCACCGGACGCCCCGACGTGCGCGACAGCTGTGACTGGACCCCGCTGATGAAGGCCGCGCTCAACGGTCACACCGCCGTGGTCGAGCGCCTGCTCGCCGCCGGCGCCACCGTCGACGCCGAGGACAAGGGCGGCTACACCGCGATGATGCTCGCCGCCTCCAACAACCACGCCGAGATCGTCGAGATGCTGTTGCAGCAGGGCGCGATGATCGACCACCAGGAGCAGACCAAGGGCTGGACCGCGCTGATCTGGGCCACCACCCAGGGCCGCACCGCCGCCGTCGAGACCCTGCTGAAACACGGCGCCGATCGCACCCTCAAGGACTTCGAAGGCAACACCGCCGCCGACTGGGCACGCCTCAACGACAAGCCCGAGATCCTCGCACTGCTGCAGGCGGGTTGATCGAGTACGGCATTCAGGAGACTGAACCGCCAAGTCGCAAAGAACGCAAAGGTTTTTCGAGCGTTCGACCTCCGAGCGCCACCTTGCTCTCCCCCTTGTCAGCGGGGAGGCAGGGTGGACGCATCAGCAAGACGATCGTGGACCGGCGTCAACCCTCAGTCCTCGGCCATAAGCGTCGCTCAATCCGAGCGATCAACGAAGACCGCTGACTGGACATTTCCTTGGCGTCCTTCGCGTCTTTGTGGTTCGTCCCCCCCGACAGCCCCCCTGGAATTCCCCCCACCCCGCCGCCAGATAGACCAGCGGGCCGTTTCGGGCCCGATCGCGCATGCCCGTCCAGCGTCCGCCCGCGCACGGACGCGCCGACTCCAGCCACACGGCAGCCGATACCCATGGTCAGAACACAAGCGAGCACGCACATCGCCCGCCCGCCGGATCAGGTCTTCGCCTTCGTCGCCCTCGACTTCTTCAGCAATTACCAGCGCTGGTCGCCCGAGGTGGTCTCGCTCGAGGCGCTCTCGCCCGGTCCGATCCGGCTGGGCAGCCGCGGCCGACAGGTACGGGTCGATCACGGTCGCCGCACCGAGGCGACCTTCGAGGTCTGCGTCTTCGAGCAGGACCGTCGCATCGACTTCCAGGGACTCAGCGCCCCGATCTACATCAGCTACCGCTTCGAGCCGAGCGCCGACGGCACCCGCCTGACCTTCGTCTTCGAACTGTCGCGGCTCGAGCTGTTCATGCGTCCCTTCGAGAAGCTGATCCGCGCCGCCATCCAGGAAGGCGGCGAGCGCGTCGTCGGCAACATCAGGGGGCTGCTCGAACAGGCCCCGACAGCCGTATCGCAGCACTGAGGCAAACACCCGGCGAGGCACGATCCATCAATCTTGTAGCGAGGTCACCACATGGAATTCGTCGTCGACAAAGATGCGGGGGTGATCCCCTTCGTGCTCTCGCAGATCCTCGACACCTGCGTCAACGGTATCACCCTCTCCGACCCCGACCAGGACGACAACCCCATCGTCTATGCCAACGCCGCCTTCGAGTTGATCACCGGCTACAGCCGCGAGGAGATCCTCGGACGTAACTGTCGCTTCCTTCAGGGCGAGGACCACGATCAGGAAGGGGTGGCGCAGATCCGCGAGGCGATGGTCGGCAACCACCCGGTGACCGTCACCCTGCGCAACTACCGCAAGGACGGCAGCCGCTTCTACAACCGCTTCACCATCCGCCCGCTGTTCGACCGCGAGGGGCGGCTGATCTACTACCTCGGCATCCAGCACGACGTCACCAACCAGGTCGAGGCCGAGGCCGAGGTCGCGCGCCTCAACGCCCTGCTTGCCAAGACGGACGCCGGCGGCTAGGTTGGGCGCCGCCAGCCGCCAGCCGCCAGCCGCCAGCCGCCAGCCGCCAGCCGCCAGCCGCCAGCCGCCAGCCGCCAGCATGGATTGAACCGCGAAGGCACGAAGGACGCAAAGCAAGCGAACGGTCTGCAGATCCGCAGACCGGGCAAGGCGCAGTCTCCCCGACTGGAAGCTGGAGGCCGATCGCTGGAAGCTGTTCGAACCGCCAAGGCACGAAGGACGCAAAGCAAGCGAACAGTCTGCAGATCCGCAGACCGGGCAAGGCGCAGTCTCCCCGACTGGAAGCTGGAGGCTGATCGCTGGAAGCTGTTCGAACCGCCAAGGCACGAAGGACGCAAAGCAAGCGGACAGTCTGCAGATCCGCAGACCGGGCAAGTCGCAGTCTCCCCGACTGGAGGCTGGAGGCTGATCGCTGGAAGCTGGTTCGAACCGCCAAGGCACGAAGGGCACAAAGCAAGCGAACGGTCTGCAGATCCGCAGACCGGGCCAGGCGCAGTCTCCCCGACTGGAGGCTGGAGGCTGATCGCTGGAAGCTGTTCGAACCGCGAAGGCACGAAGGACGCAAAGCAAGCGGACAGTCTGCAGATCCGCAGACCGGGCAAGTCGCAGTCTCCCCGACTGGAGGCTGGAGGCTGGAGGCTGATCGCTGGTCGCTGGTCGCTGGTCGCTGATCGCTGGTCGCTGGAGGCTGATCGCTGGTCGCTGATATCTCGGCGGCTCAAATGCCCGACGGCTGGAAGGCTGGCTCCCGCCGCGACCAAGCGGCTATCATCCGTACATGTCCAGTCTGCGCGAACGCATGGCCGAGCACGGGTTCGAGTCGAACGACGACTACGAATTCGAGATCCGCTGTCTGCTCGAGAGCAGGCCGCGCGGGCTGCGCGCGCTCAATGTCGCCGGCGACGGTGGCCGACGCAAGAGCGCCTTCGCCAACGCCCTGGCCCGGGCACTGGGGATGGACCAGATCGTCTATCACGACTTCACCGACGCCCATCCTCCCCAGCCCGAGGTGATCCTGCCACCGAGCCGCGACGAACTCGGTCGCGAGGAACCGCCGATCGCGCCCCTGGACCTTGCCGTCAGCGAGGCCTGCGCGCAGAGCGAGGGTGAACCGACGGTGCTCATCCTCGACCAGCTCCAGGCCGCCGACTTCCGCGAACACATCCGCATCCATCGCCTGGTGCGCGAGTGCCGTTGGCAGGTACGCGACGCCCCCTACGACGCCAACCGGCATCATCTGCTGGTGTTCCTGATCTCGGAGCAGGCGCTCTATCACGCCCTGCACAAGGAGAGCTACCGGGTCTGGGTCGGACGCGACACCACGCTGCGCGACTGGGATCCGCGCGAGTTCGGGCTCGATACTCGTGCCCGGGGGCTGTTCACCGCGCTCGCCGAGCTGTTCCATACCCTCGGTCAGGCGCCCACCCGCAGCGAACTCGAACACCTCATCGAGGACCTGCGCCACCAGATCCACACCCGCGAGCACCTGCGCCGCGCGCTCTATGGCCGGGTCGAGGGCATCGACCACGCCGCGCTCGCCGATCCGCGTCACGACCCCGCGCTCGATCAGGTCCTGGCGACCATGCAACAGTCACTGCGCTGGACCGAGCACATCGAGATCACCGGCGGCGCAGCGCCGCCGATCCAATCGAACCAAGGGAGAGATGAGCAATGAACCGACGGACCCGCATCGAGCGCCGCATCCGCGAGGCATTCGACCCCATGCACCTCGACGTGGTCGACGAGAGCTACATGCACGCCGTCGCCCCCGACGCCGAGTCGCACTTCAAGCTGCTGGTGGTCAGCGAGGGCTTCTCCGGACAGCCGCTGATCGAGCGTCACCGAGCCATCAACAGCCTGCTCGCCGACGAGTTCGAGCAGGGCCTGCACGCACTCAGTCAGCACACCTGGACCCCGGAGGAATGGCACGAGAAGGGCGGCGCCGCACCGCAGTCGCCGCCCTGCCAGGGCGGCTCCGGCGCCGCCTGACCCCGGGAGCCCGACCTCAGGCGCGGGCGAAGTGCTCGCGCGTCAGCCGGAACACCACCGGGCTGAGCAGCACCAGCGCCAGCAGGTTGGGCAGCGCCATCATCGCGTTGAGGGTGTCGGCCACCAGCCACACGAACTCCAGCTTGACCATCGCGCCGACCGGGATCGCCGCCACCCACACCAACCGGAACGGCAGGATCGCGCGCACCCCGAACAGATACTCGACACAACGCTCGCCGTAGACGCTCCAGCCGAGGATGGTGGTAAAGGCGAACAGCGCCAGACCCAGCGCCACCACATAACCGCCGACCCCGGGCAGACCGGCGCCGAAGGCCGCGGTCGAGAGGCTGGCGCCGGTCTCACCACTGGTCCAGGCGCCGGTGACCATGATCACCAGCCCGGTGATGGTGCAGATGATCAGGGTGTCGATGAAGGTGCCGAGCATGGCGATGGTGCCCTGCTGCACGGGGTTGTCGTTCTTCGCCGCGGCGTGCGCGATCGGCGCGCTGCCGAGCCCGGCCTCGTTGGAAAAGACGCCGCGTGCCACCCCCATCTGGATGCCCATCATCACGGTCGCGCCGGCGAACCCGCCGACCGCGGCGGTGGGCGAGAAGGCATACTCGACGATCTGCACCACCGCACCGGGCAGCGCCTCGGCATTGAGCCCGAGCACCACCAGCCCGCCGAGCACATAGGCGATCGCCATGAAGGGCACCAGCTTGCCGGCGACCTGGGCGATCCAGCGGATACCGCCGATCAGCACCAACCCGACCAACAGCGCCATCACCCCGCCGACCCAGGCCTTGGGCAGCGCGAACTTGGAGTTGAGCGCGTCGGCCACCGAGTTGGCCTGCACCATGTTGCCGATACCGAACCCGGCCATGGCACCAAACACGGCAAAGGCCGCGCCCAGCCACAACCAGCGCCGCCCGAGACCGTTCTTGATGTAGTACATCGGACCGCCGACATGGTTGCCCTTGGCGTCGACCTCGCGGTACTTCACCGCCAGCACGCCCTCGGCATACTTGGTCGCCATGCCCACCAGTGCGGTGCACCACATCCAGAACAGCGCCCCGGGACCGCCGATCGCGATCGCCGTGCCGACACCGGCGATGTTGCCGGTCCCGACGGTTGCCGACAGCGAGGTCATCAGCGCGTTGAACGGGGTGATGTCCCCCTCGCCACGCCCACGCCGTCCCGACCACAGCATGCGAAAGCCGTAGCCGAGCCGGAGCCAGGGCATCAGCCGCAGGCCGAGCAGCAGGAACAGCCCGGTGCCGAGGATCAACACCAGCATCGGCGGCCCCCAGACCCAGCCGTTGAGCACCCCGATCCATGTCGTCATGGATTCCATCCACACCTCCTCTCGAATCAAAGCCTTCAGGACGAGCGGGCACTATACAGCGCCCGCCCCTGTTGATTACAACGCCGGCGCGGCCCCATTTACCGCGACCGGCCCTTGCCCGTATGCTCTTGAAGAGGAGTCGGGTGCCGCCGGAGCGGTCGCGCGACCATCCGGCGCCGGGCACGGACCAGAGGCCAACGAAGGACACCACCACACACCATGAAACTGCTGATCGACTTTTTCCCCATCCTGCTGTTCTTCGTCGCCTACAAGCTCGCCGGCATCTATGTCGCCACCACGGTGGCGATCCTCGCCGCGGCGCTGCAGCTCGGCTGGACCTGGTGGCGCCAGCGCCGGGTCGAGACCATGCACCTGGTCACCCTGGGGCTGCTGGTGGTGTTCGGCGGCATGACCCTCGCCCTGCGCGACCCGATCTTCGTGATGTGGAAGCCGACCATCGTCAACTGGCTGTTCGCCGCGGCCTTCCTCGCCAGCCAACTGGTCGGCCAACGCACCCTGGTCGAGCGCACCATGGGGCACGCGGTCAGCGTCGAACCGATGGTGTGGCGCCGGCTCAACCTGATGTGGGTCGTCTTCTTCCTGGTGCTCGGACTGACCAACCTGTTCGTGGTCTATGTCGCCAGCGGCTTCTTCGCCGCCCATCAAACGCTGCTCGCCGGCAGCGGGCTTGCCAGTGTCGACCTCAGCAGCTGCGCCGCCCAGTTCCAGGGCGAGCTGCTCGCGCTCTGCACCAGCGCCCAGGCCAGCGAGGAGATCTGGGTCAACTTCAAGCTGTTCGGTATGATGGGGATGACCCTGGTCTTCGTGCTGCTCCAGGCGTTCTATCTCGCCCGTCACATCGAAGACGAACCCCGCCCGCAGGAGGCCGACTGACGTGCTCTATGCCATCATCGCCGTCGATACCCCGGAGAGCCTCGAACGCCGCCTCAAGGCCCGCCCCGCGCACCTCGAGCGACTGCGTGAACTGCACGACGCCGGGCGCCTGGTGCTCGCCGGTCCGCACCCGGCGATCGACGCCGCCGACCCCGGCAGCGCCGGCTTCACCGGCTCGCTGGTGGTCGCCGAATTCCCCGATCTCGACGCCGCCCGTGCCTGGGCCGAGGCCGACCCCTATCGCGCCGCCGGTGTCTACGCCGAGGTCGAGGTACGCCCCTTCAAGCAGGTCTTTCCGCCCACGGCGGGTTGAACGCCAAGGAACCGACGTCGCCGTCCGGGGTCGCAGAAAGCGCCGAACGCGGATTCGTCGACAGGTCGCCCCGTGAGCGATCCGGCACCTGCCCATTCACCCCAACCCACGGAAGTTTCACCATGAAGAGATCCACCCTCTCGCTCCTGGTCTGCGCACTGCTCGCCGCCGGACCGGGTAGCGCGCTGGCCGAGCCCGACGCCGACACCGTCATCGCCACCGTCAACGGTGTCGAGTACCCGCTCGACCTCTTCCGGCTGTTCTATGTGGAACGGCTGCAGCAGAACCCCGAGGCCGACACCCAGGCGGTGCAGCAGCGCGCCTTCGACGAGTTCATGAACCTGGTGGTGGCCTCCCAGGAGGCCGAGCGGCGTGACCTCGACGACAGTCGCGAGGTCGCCATGGCACTTGAACTGCAGCGCATGAAGGTGCTCTCCAGCGCCGCGCTCGGCGCCATGGCCGAGGACATCGAGCCGACCGACAAGGCGCTCAAGGAGGCCTACGACCAGGTCGTCGAGCGTGCCGCCCGCACCGAATACAAGGCCCGTCACATCCTGGTCAAGGACGAGGCGACGGCCAAGAAGCTGATCAAGCAACTCGACAAGGGCGCCGACTTCGCCGAACTGGCCAAGGAGCACTCGCTCGGCCCGACCGGCAAGAACGGCGGCGAACTCGACTGGTTCGACGCCGGGCAGATGGTCGCCCCCTTCGCCGAGGCGGTCGCCGAGATGAAGCCCGGCAGCCACTCCGAGAAGCCGGTGCAGACCCAGTTCGGCTGGCACGTCATCGAACTGCAGGAAACCCGCAAGGCCGAGCCGCCGAGCTTCGAGGATGCCAAGCCGCAGCTCAGCGCCATGCTCAAGCGTCGCGCGCTCGGCGAGCAGCTCACCGAGATGCGTGACGGCGCCATGGTCGAGCTCAACGAGGAGATCGTCACGGTCACGCCCAAGGAGGATTGACCCGAGTCCCCGCGTCCCGGCGGGACGCGGGACACCCCCGCCCGGTTCAGTAGCGCGGCAGCGCCAGCACCTCGCGCCCGTTGCGCGGCTGAACCGGGCGGGCATTCTCGCCGATCACGGCACGCAGCCGTTGCAGCTGCCGCACCCCCACCTCGAGCGGCTCACCGAACACCAGCCACAGCGCCGACTCGCGGCACGGCGGCTGGGTGAGCGAACCGTGATAGCGGAAATAGCCGCGATCGAGCGGCAGCAGGAAGAGCGGATTGACCCCGATCTGACGATGACGTGTGCGTTCGCCCGGGCGCGCCGGCAGATGATCGAGGATACGCTCGAAGATGCGATTGTCGCGCTCGGCGGCGCGCAGGCCCACCGCCACCACCGCATGACCACCCTGACGATCATGATGCACCAGCTGCAGCTCGGCATCGTAACGCTCGCCCTCGATGCGGTGCTCGCCAGGGACATGGAAGTCGACGTAGGAGAGATCGTAGGCGCTGCCCCGGATGACCAGCGCGCTCCCCGGCGGCGTGAGCAGTCGGATCCCCCGCCCGGTGTTGACCAGCTCGAGCAGGTGCGAGCGATAGCGAAACAGCAGCGGCGTGTAGACGATGCGGCGCGCACCACGGATATCGATCGGCGACTGCGAACGCCCCTCGGCGCAGGTGGCGAAGGACGGATCCAACTCCCCCCAGTGCTCCGGGCCGGCGTCGCCGACATAGTCCCAGGGCGGATCGACCGGGAAACTCAGGCCGTCATCGCCCACCGCGCCGCCGCCCCACAGCGCCGCCAGCACGGCCAGCCCGACCGCGCACCGGTATTGGCTCCTCACCGGCTCAGTCCTTGCGCGACCTGAGGCTGTCGATCGGCACCACCTGCGCCGCGCCGGGCTGATCGGCATAGACCGGACGCTCGCCGCCGCGCCCGTCGCGCTCGGCGAGCAGACGCTCGCGCTCGGCGATCATGCCGAGACAGCGACGCACGTCGTCGATGGTGGAGGCCGAGAGAGGATGGCGCATCCCCTGCGGCGGAGTGAGATCACGCACGATCGCGGTCAGCGTCTTGCGCATGGTGATCAGGATCTGCTGCTCGGGGGACAGTTCGCTCATGATCGATCCCTGCGGTGAGGGCGGCATGCCGCCGTGAAACCCCGCGGGCGAGACCGCCAGCCCGCGCCCCAATCTTGCATCAGCCGCCGCCGCCGGGCAATGGGGGAAGGGGCGACAGTCGCCAGCTACCAGCGATCAGCCCCCAGCTGCCAGTGGGCGTGCACACCGGCGTCAGCGGCGACAGACGAGCCCGCCCACCAACTGGTGACTGGCGGGCAGAGCCTCCCCTGCTCGTCTCGATCGTCTTTACCGCTGTCGTCGAGTACCAGCTTCCACACGAAAACTGGTCGCTAAAGCGCCCGGGCTCACAGGCGGCAAACGCGGAGCGCAGCGGAGAGTTTGGCGTCCTTGTGTAGCCCATTGTTAGCCTTTCTTCCCACTTCGCCAGGATCGTTCTTTTTGCAGTGCAATTAAGTACGAGCGAAAAGCGGGATGAACCTCCCACCTAGCTCTCTGTAGCTCATTCCACCGGGACGGCTGAACCAAATGCGGATCATCAAGGAACCCAATATGGCGATAATTATCAGTTTTCCTACTATCAGGAACACGAGCGTTCAGGAATCCGGACTCGTGAAGCAGTGAAAGAAGTAACAACGCGTCATCATCGTCTTCGGGCTTTACGACGCGAGCACCAATTTTTAGCGAGAAACGGCTAGGAACACTGCGCAGATGCTGACGAACGGTCTCGAAATCACTTTCAAAATCAACATCAGAAAATGATCGAACGACATCCAAAAATCCAGGGCAGTCAAAGCCCATTTCAATTGCAAGATCCTCGGCTCGTTCCTTTGAGTAAGTTTCCATAGCCGTCTCGGCATCCGCCGACCCGATATGGTCGGAGTTGCGAGCTTTCGCAGCAGAAGCCAAATGATTCACGAGCTGAATCATATCTCGGGGCCTTTCTCTAGACGACTTAGTTAGGAATTGCTCCCAGCTTCTGCGCTCATCGCTTGTTGGCAAATTCATCCACTCATCGTCAAAGAAATGGCGTATCGGAACTGACCCGTTGAAACGATCTTCCGCTGCAGCAAGTGCGAGCCGCTTCTTCAAGATTGATTTGATCAGTTCTTCAGGTGCACGAAGAAACATCACGAGCGGTCTAAAATGATCGATCTGATCTCTTTGTCCTTTTTCATTGCGAAGAAGGCGCATCCACACTTCTGTTCTCAGCGTTACAACACATTTGATTTTCGGGTTAGTGGAAGTCAGCTTCCGCACGGCCAATAAAAGACCCCATAGACGGTTCAAATGCTGAGGATCATCGAGAGTTGCAACTTGGTCCGTGTCATCGATGAGGATCAAGAAAAGTCTCTTTTCGCTGAACAGGTAGCTCTGAACCACATCAGCCAACCTTTCTGTTGAGAGGCTCTGCTTGGCTAGATCACGAGCAAGATCAGAGGCGTCAATTTGCGCAACTGGCTTCGATAGCTTACTCAATAGTGTAAGCAGCTTTTCCATCCAATCTTCTTCCCGGGCACCACGGGCCACAGATTCTTTGTAAAGCTTTGCGGCACTACCCTTGAGTAATCCTGATAATTTCTGACCTATGGCAGAAGCGACTGCATCCAAAAAGCAATCGTACATACCCCGTTTGATGCTCGATACGTCGCTTACGTTCGCAATACTAGCTAGGTCGAGATCGTCGGGGCGGAGAAAAATAGTGGGGATTTGTTTCTTCTTCGCCGCAGCGAATAGCCATTCAAGAATCGCAGTTTTTCCTACACCCTTGTTTCCAACAAGCACTCGCGGGCTACCTGTTGGGACGGCCAAGACTTCGGGGAGTTGTTCTGGCGCTATGAATATTCTGTCAAGTAAACGTCTATCACCTTCCGTGGTTCCGGTTGGAAAGTATTTTTTTAGGGTGTCCATCTTTGACATGGTAATTGCGCCTTTGCGTATTTTTTTGAGGCTAACGCTTTTTTAAAACGCTCTTTGCGCCCTTTGAGTCTTAGCGGTTCAATTTGCTGGCGGCTGGCGCCCCTACCCAGCGCCGCCGATCAGCGCCTCGAGGCCGGCCTCGTCGAGGACCTCGACGCCGAGATCGCGGGCGCGGGCGAGCTTGGAGCCGGCGGCCTCGCCGGCGAGCAGATAGTCGGTCTTGCCCGAGAGGCTGCCGCTCACCCGCGCGCCCAGCGACTCGACCCACGCCTTGATCTCGGGCCGGGGGCGGCTCAGGGTGCCGGTGATGACCAGGGTCAGACCGGCGAGCGGTCGGGCTTCGGGCTCGACCGGGGCGTCATCGGCCTCCGCCGCGCCCTGCTCCGGCCAGTGCACGCCGACCTCGCGCAAGGCCGCGATCGCCTCGCGATTGTGCGGCTGGGCGAAGAAGGCGACGATGTGCGCCGCGACCACCGGACCGATGCCCTCGATCAGGCTCCGGGTCTCGGCGCGCAGGTCCTCGGCGCCGGCCGCGCGCAGCGCCTCGAGGGTGCCGAAGTGCTCGATCAGCGTCTCGGCGCGAGGCCGGGTCAGACCGCGTACGCCGAGACCGAGCAGCCAGTCGACCGGCCTCGTCCCCGGGGCTGGATCGGCGGACTCGGCCAGGGCCGCGGCCAGGGCCGCGGCGGTCACCGGACCGATCCCGCGCACCCCGCGCCGCTGCACGAAGTCGCCCTCGCGCGCCGCCATCAGCGCGTCCAGCGAACCGAAGCCACGCGCCAGCGCGCGCGCCGTGCTCTCGCCGACCTCGCGGATGCCGAGCGCATAGACGAAGCGGGCGAGATCGGTCGAGCGGGCGCGATCGAGCGCGGCGATCAGGTTCGCCGCCGATTTCTCGCCCATGCGTTCGAGCCCGGCGAGCCGTGCCTGATCGAGCCGGAACAGATCGGCCGGTCCGTGCACCAGCTCGCGCTCGACGAGCTGATCGATCAGCTTGTCGCCCAGCCCCTCGATGTCGAGCGCGCGACGCGAGGCGAAGTGCTTGAGCGCCTCCTTGCGCTGCGCCGGGCAATAGAGCCCGCCGGAGCAGCGCGCCACCGCCTCGCCCTCGGGACGGACGACATCGGCCCCGCACACCGGGCAGTGTGCGGGCAGCGCCACCGCCTCGGCGTCCGCGGGACGACGCTCGACCAGCACCCGCACCACCTCGGGGATGACATCCCCGGCGCGCCGCACATAGACGGTGTCACCGATGCGCACGTCCTTGCGCACCACCTCGTCCATGTTGTGCAGGGTCGCGTTGGCGACCGTGACCCCGCCGACCTGGACCGGGGCGAGCCGCGCCACCGGGGTGACGGCGCCGGTGCGCCCGACCTGGAACTCGACCGCCTCGACCCGGGTGAGCGCCTCCTGGGCCGGATACTTGAAGGCGATCGCCCAGCGCGGCGCGCGGGCGACGAAGCCGAGGGAGGCCTGATCGGCCAGCGCGTCGACCTTGAACACCACCCCGTCGATGTCATAGGGCAGCTGTTCGCGCAGCGCGCCGATGCGGCGCTGGTAGGCATCGCAGCCGTCCAGCCCGCGCACCCGTTCGAGCTGCGGCGAGAGCGGCAGTCCCCAATCGCGCAGTGCCTGCAGCATCTGATACTGGGTCGCGCACGCCGGCCCGCCCTCGACCGCGCCGAAGCCGTAGCAGACGAAGGCCAACGGTCGGGTCGCGGTGACCGCGGGGTCGAGCTGGCGGAGGCTGCCGGCGGCGGCGTTGCGCGGATTGGCGAAGGTGCGCTGATCGCTCTCGCGCATCCGCGCGTTGAGCCGGACGAAGCCTGCGGTCGGCAGCACGATCTCGCCGCGCACCTCGAGCAGGTGCGGCCAGTCGGCACCGCGCAGCCGTAGCGGCACGCTGCGCACGGTCCGCACCTGGGCGGTGACGTCCTCGCCCCGGCGACCGTCGCCGCGGGTGGCGGCACGGCTCAGCACCCCGTCCTCATAGGTGAGATTGATCGCCAGCCCGTCGAGCTTGGGCTCGGCGACGAAGTCGACTGCCTCGCGCCCGAGCGCCCTGCCTACCCGGGTGGCGAAGGCGGCCAGCTCCTCGGTGCTCTTGGCGTTGTCGAGCGAGAGCATCGGCAACCGGTGCTCGACCTCGGCGAAGGCCGCCAGCGGCTCGGCGCCGACACGCTGGGTCGGTGAGTCGGGGCTGACCAGCTCGGGGTATTCGGCCTCGAGCGCCTGCAGCTCGCGCAACAGACGATCGTACGCGTCGTCCGGGATCTCCGGATCGTCGAGCACGTAATAGCGATAGTTGTGGTGGAGCAGTTCGGCGCGCAGCGCCTCGGCGCGGGCGCGCGCCGAATCGGGCGGGTTCAATTCAGGGTCACTCCGGCCCACAGGCGCTCGTTCTCACGGACTGCGCGGCGCATCTCTTCTTCTTTCTTGATCGACAGCGGTCTGCGGTGATCGTCGTGGACCTCGCCGTCGAGCATGGTGGCGAGCTTGCGGGCGGTGGCGATCATCTCGTCGAACACCGCCATATCCTCCGGCTCACCCTCGAGCTGGGCGAACAGCAACAGCCCGGGGGTGGAGAAGGTCTCCATCTCATCGAAAGGGAAGATACCGGGTTTGACCATGTTGGCCATGCTGAAGGCGTAACGCGGCTCGCCGTCGAGAGTATCGGTGTAGTGGAAGATCTCCATCTCGCCGGGGTGCAGGCCACAGGTCTCGGCCACGTCCATCAGCGCCTCGCCGGTGAAGGGCCGTTCGTCCGGGGCGACCACGCTCACCTGCAGCAACAAGGGCGCAGGCGGCTCGAGCGCCTGCTGGTGCGCGGCCTCGAGCGCGTCATCGAAGTCCTCGGGGGCGTCCTCTCGCGCCTCACGATGACGGGGATCGCGCGGCTCGTCACCGGCATCGAAGTCGCCGAGCGCCGGCTCGCGCTTGGCGCGGGTCGAGGCGCGCGCGGGCCCGGCGTCGTCATCGTCATCGGGACCGGCGGGGTCCTCGAGCTCGTGACCACGCTCCCAGAGATAGAGGGCAAGGATCAGGATGGCCCCCACGACCAACAGAATCAGGCGAAGCGTATCGGCGTCCATTCGGCTCTCGGTTGCTGCACGGGTGACGGGATCTCGCCCCGCGCAGAGGCGCGGGATTCCAGCGGACGGCCATGGCGCGACTCGGCCCCAGGCCCGCGTTTTCGTGCGCATGAGTATAACAATGCCAAGGCCCGGCGCTGTAGAGGGGCAGCGCCGCGCGAGCGCGATCAGTAACGGTGAACCGCAAAGACACAAAGGGCGCAAAGGATGAACAAAGTGATCAGCTACCAGCAAGCAGCCACCAGCGGGGATTGGCGCCAGTGCTGAAGCGGTAAGCATGGACTTTTCTTTGCGTCCTTCGCGCCTTGGCGGTTCAATCCCTTGGTCGCTGGTCGCTCGCTCTCACACCGCCGCCAGGCGCACCGCCTCGTCGACGTCGACGGCGACCAGGCGCGAGACGCCGGGCTCGTGCATGGTGACGCCGAGCAGGTGGTCGGCGATCTCCATGGTCACCTTGTTGTGGCTGATGAAGATGAACTGCACCCGGTCGGACATCGAGCGCACCAGCTCGCAGAAGCGCCCGACGTTGGCGTCGTCGAGCGGGGCGTCGACCTCGTCGAGCATGCAGAAGGGCGCCGGGTTCAACTCGAAGATGGCGAACACCAGGGCCACCGCGGTGAGCGCCTTCTCGCCGCCGGAGAGCAGATGGATGCTGGAGTTGCGCTTGCCCGGCGGGCGCGCCATCACGCTCACCCCGGTCTCCAGCAGGTCGTCGTCGGTCAGCTCCAGATAGGCGTGACCGCCGCCGAACAGCCGCGGGAAGATGGCCTGGAAGCCGCTGTTGACCTGCTCGTAGGTCGCCTTGAAGCGGGTGCGGGTCTCGCGGTCGATCTTGCGGATCGCCTGCTCCAGGGTCTCGAGCGAGTCGGAGATGTCGGCGTGCTGGGCGTCGAGGTAGGTCTTGCGCTGCGACTGTTCCTTGAACTCGTCGATGGCGGCGAGGTTGATCGCGCCGAGTCGCTGGATGCGATTGCCGGTCTGGGTCAGGCGTTGCTGCCAGACCTCCTCGGTGGCCTCGGGGTCGAGACCCTCGAGCAGCGCCGGGGCGTTGGCGGCGGACTCGGCGAGCTGCTCCTCCAGGGTGCGCTGGCGTACCAACCGCTCCTGTCGCGCCAGGCGCAGCGCATCCAAGCCCTGATGGGCGCCGGCGAGCAGCTGTTCGAGACGCTGGCGTTCCTGTTCGAGCGCGCGCTGCTCGGCCTCGAGGGTCTCGACCCGGGCACGCGCCTCGCCCAGCCGGGCCTCGACCTCGAGGCGCAGTTCGAGCTGCTCCTCCAGCCGCTCGCGCTGCTCGGCGAGCGGCTCGACCCCCGCCTCCAGGCTGTCGAGCAGGGTCTCGCGCCGCTCGGCGAGCTGGGCGCCGCGCTCCTCGGCGCGGTCCAGGCTGTGACGGGTGGCGGTCTGCGCGGTGCGGTTGGACTCGACCCGCACCCGTAGCGTCTGCGCCTGTTCGCGACAGCCTCGCTCGCGCTCGCGCCCCTCGGCGACCACCGCGCGCAGCCGCTCGCGTTCGCCGTCGAGCGACTCGCGCCGCTCGGCCAGGGCGTCGACCTCGGCGAGCAGGTCGTGCAAGCGCTCGCGCCGGTCCTCCATCTCCAGCAGCGCCTCGGCGCGCTGCTCCTCGAGCTCGGTCCGCTCCTCGGCGAGCGCCTGCAGACGGGCACGCTGGTGCTCGTCACGGGTGCGCAGCCCGGCCAGCTCGGAGCGCAGCGTGGAGAGCTCGCGCTGGTACTCGGCGAGGGTGGCGGCGCTCGCAGCACGCGCCTGCTCGGCCTCGGCGCACGCGGCGCGACGCTGCTCGTCGTCCTCGAGCAGCGCCTGCTCGCGCGCCGCCAGATCATCGAGCCGCTGCTCGAGACCGCGGATCGCCTCGGCGCGTGCCAGCACGCCGTCGTCGCCGCTCGGCGGCGCGCACCACCAGTCGCGACCGACGCGCAGCCCCTCGCGGGTCACCCAGTACGCGCCGGCGGCAAGCCCGGCGCGATCGGCGAGCGCCTGCTCCAGGTCCTCGGCGGCCCATGCCCCGGCGAGCAGCGCGGTCAGCGGGCCGCCGCCGCGCACCCGCGCCGCCAGGGCATGGGCCGGCGCGGGCTCGGGGGCGGCGGCGGTGTCGAACAACATCATCCCCGGCGGGATCGATTCGGGGCGCGCGAGCAGGCGCTGCGGCTGGGCGCAACCGAGCGCGCCGAGACGCTCGCCGAGCACGCACTCGATCGCCCGCTCCCAGCCCGGCTCGACCGTCAGCCCGTCGAGCAGACGGGGCGCGTCCTCCAGCCCGGCCTCGGCGAGCCACTGCGCGCGCGCGCCGTCGGCCTCGGCCAGCGCCGCCTCCTGCAGCGCCTGCAGGGAGGCGTGACGCCCCTTGGTCTGCTGCAGCTCGGTGCGGACCTGATCGAGTTCGGCGGCGAGCGCGCGCAGCGCCCGATCGTGCTCGGCGAGCGTCTCGGCGTGGGTGTGCTGGCGCTGCTCGAAGTCGTCGATCCGCGCCAGAGAGACCTCTTCCTGTTCCTCCAGCACCTCGATGCGCTCGTGGACGTCGGCCGAGCGCAGCCGCGAGACCTCCTCCTCGATCCGGCGCAGCCGCTCGCGATCGCGTTCGATCCGCTGCTCGATGGCATTGATCTGCGCGCGCTCGACCTGCGCCTGCTCGGCCGGCTGCGCCGCCTCGCGGTTGAAGCGGTCCCACTCCGCCTCCCACACCCGCAGTTGCTCCTCGGCGGTCATCACCGACCCGGCGACCTCGGCGAGCGCTTGCTCGGCGCGGGCCAGCTCGGGCTCGTCGGCGGCGAGCGCCTGCTCCAGCTCGACCAGACGGGCGCGATCGCGTTCGAGATGACGCACCGCGTCGCCCTGTTCCTGGTCGAGCCGCGCCAGCTCGGACTCGGTGCGCGCGCGCGCCTGGCTGGCGAACTCGATCGCCTGCTCGGTGCGGGCGATCTCGGCGCCCACCGCGTAGAACTGCTCCTGGACCCTGTTGAAGACCTCGCCGGCCTCGGCGCGCGCCGCGCGACGCTGCTCGAGCGCGGACTCGACCCGGCGCTGCTCGGCGAGATGGCCCTCGGCGCCGGTCTCGGCCTCGGCGATGCGCCGATCGTCGGTGGCGATCTCGGTGGCCAGCGCGCGCCAGCGCAACGCCTTGAGTTCGAGCCCGAGCTGGCGTTCATCGGCCTTGAGCCGGGTGTACTTCTCGGCGGTGGCGGCCTGGCGTTCGAGGTGTTCGAGCTGCTTGCCGACCTCCTCGCGCAGGTCGTCGAGCCGCTCCAGGTTCTCGCGGGTGTGGCGCATCCGGTTCTCGGTCTCGCGGCGGCGCTCCTTGTACTTGGAGATGCCGGCGGCCTCCTCGAGGAACAGACGCAGGTCCTCGGGGCGGGCCTCGATGATCCGCGAGATCATCCCCTGCTCGATGATGGCGTAGGAGCGCGGCCCCAGACCGGTGCCGAGAAAGAGGTCCTGGATGTCGCGCCGACGACAGCGCGCACCGTTGAGGAAGTAGGTCGACTGGCCGTCGCGGGTGACCTGACGCTTGACCGAGATCTGCGCGAAGCGCGCGTACTCGCCGCCGGCGCGACCATCGCTGTTGTCGAACACCAGCTCGATGCTCGCCGTGCCCACCGGCTTGCGCCCGGTGCTGCCGTTGAAGATGACGTCGGCCATCGACTCGCCGCGCAGCATCTTCGCCGAGCTCTCGCCCATCACCCAGCGCACCGCGTCGATCACGTTGGACTTGCCACAGCCGTTGGGGCCGACCACCCCGACGAGGTTGCTGGGGAAGGCGACGCTGGTGGGGTCGACGAAGGACTTGAAGCCGGCGAGTTTGATCTTTTCGAGACGCATGCGAGAAACATACCGGAAGCCATGCAACGGGTACAGCGAAACGCGCCGAGCCCGCATGGCCAGCGGGCTGGCGCGTCATCGGGCGGACCGGTTCAGGGGGCGCGCAACAACCGCGCGCAGGCCGCCGGCGGGGTCGGCTCGACGGCGCGCCCTCCGCCGCCCGGGCTGCGCGCCTCGGCGCTGAACCACCAGTCGAGTTCGGCGCCACAGCCCGGCCCCGCCGGGATCGGGGACTGCGGCTCGCAGGCCGGGCTGTCCTCCGGGCAGGCCAGACGCACGTGCGTGTGGGCGTCGTGTCCCCACCACGGGCGTACCTTGCGCAGCCAGTCGCCGGCGCCACCGGTGGCGTCACAGAGCGCGCGCTTGATCGCCGGGTTGACGAACAGACGGTCGACCTCGGGGCGGCGCGCCGCCCACTCGATGAGAAAGCGCGCATCCTCGCCCCAGCGCCCGTTGACCCGATCGCCGCCGACCAGACTCGGCGGGTCGCCCTCGTCGAGTAGCGCTCGCGCATCGGTCGGCGACGCCGCCAGGGTCAGCCACAGGTCGACGTCGAGCCCGTGCTGGTGGCTGCGATGACCGCCGGACATCCGCCCGCCGCGCGGCTGTGAGAGATCACCGACCATCACCAGCCGCTCGTCGCGCGCCTGCTGCGCCCGGCCGAGCGCCTCGATCAGCGCGAGCAGACGCGGATGGCCGTAGTAGCGACCACGCCAACGGCGTACGTCGAGATAACCGACCCCGCTCGCGGGCAGTGCCACGGCACCGGCGAGACAGCCATTGGCCGGGGCGCCGATGACCTGCGCCGGACCGGCGCTCGGGCGCTCGACCCCGGGCCAGGGGTTGGCGACGGCGACGGCGCCCCAGCCCAGAGACAGCGACAACAGCAACAGGGGACGCAACGGGCGAGAGCACAAGGGCGACATCCGGACCTCCGGGCCAGTGACGGGACGATGCCCCGAGCTTAACTCAGGGCCGGAAGGGCCACACCAACGGCGTCAGCGCGACGGTCACCACGCCCACCAGCAGGGTCAGCGGCACCCCGGCGCGGACGAAGTCGCCGAAGCGGTAGCCGCCGACGTTGAACACCATCAGGTTGGTCTGATAGCCGATCGGGGTGGCGAAGCTCGCCGAGGCGGCGATCATCAGCGTCAGCACGAAGGGCTCGAGCGCCACCCCCATGGTGCGCGCGGTCTCGACCGCGATCGGGAACACCAGCACCGCGGCGACGTTGTTGGTGGCCAGCGAGGTGAGCAGCGCGGTGGCGACGAACACCAGACCCAGCGCCGACCACGGCTGGCCGTCGGCGAGCCCGATCAGACCGCCGGCGAGCAGCGCCGCGGCGCCGGTCTTCTCCAGCGCCGCGCCGATGCCGAAGGATGTGGCGATCACCACCAGCACCTGCCAGTCGGGCGCGCGCCGGGCGATGCGCCCGCTGGTGCAGCCGGTGAGGATCATGCTGCCGGCGGCCAGCAGCGCCGCCTCGAGCATGCTCAGCCAGCCGAACGCGACCACCGCCACCATCGCCAGCACGATGGCGATGGCCAGTGGGGCGCGACCGTGCTCGAGCGGGTGCGAGTCGCCGATCTGGCTCACCAGCAGGAAGTCGCGGACGTTGCGTTGGCGCTCGACGAAGTCCGGACGCGTTTCCAGCAGCAGGGTGTCGCCGGGGGCGAGGACGATGTCGCCGATCTTGCCGCGCACCCGTCGGCCGTTGCGCGAGAGCGCGATGATCACCGCGTCGTAGCGGTTGCGAAAGCGCCCGTCGCGCACGCTCAGTCCGATCAGCGGCGACTTGTCGGAGAGTACCGCCTCGACGAAGCAACGCCCGGGGCGCGGCAGGTCGAGCTTGAACACCTGGTCGGTGGCGGGGATCAGCCCGCGGGTGCGCTGCAGCTCCATCATCGAGTCGATCACCCCGACGAACACCAGCCGATCGCCGGCCTGGAGCACCGCCTGCGGGGAGACGGCGGGCAACACCTGGGCGCCGCGCTCGATCTCGACCAGGAACAGCCCCGGGAGCTGACGCAGCCCGGCGGCCTCGATCGAGCGCCCGACCAGCGCACTGCCCGGCTCGACCAGCATCTCGGCGACGTACTCGCGCAGGTCGCCGTAGCCGGCCGCCGGGGGCTGGCGGCGCGGCAGCAGCCAGTCGCCGGCGAGCAGCAGGAAGCCGAGGGTGACCAGGGTCACCGGCAGACCGATCCACAGCGGCTCGAACAACCCCAGCCCGGCGCCGCCCTGGTGCTCGATATAGAGCCCGTTGACCACCAGATTGGTACTGGTGCCGATCAGGGTGCAGGTCCCACCGACGATCCCGGCATAGGACAGCGGAATCAGCAACCGCGACAGCTCCAGACGATGACGTCTGGCCCAGTCCTGCACCGCGGGGATGAAGATCGCCACCACCGGGGTGTTGTTGAGCAGCGCACTGAGCGCGGCCACCGGCGCCATCAGCCGCACCCGCGCCGCGCGCGGTCCGCGCGGGCGGCCGAGCAGGCGCGGGCCGAGCCAGCCGATGGCGCCGGTCTCGGCCAGCCCGCTGACCACCACGTAGAGCACCCCGACGGTGAGCATGCCGGGGTTGGCGAAACCGGCCAGGGCCTCCTCGGCGGTGAGCACCCCGCTGACCAGCAGCAGGGTCAGCGCGCCACTGGTGACGATGTCGGGGGCGACCCGGGTGAAGGCGAACAACACGAAGCAGCAGGCCACCATCGCCAGACTGAACCAGCCCTGCCAGTCGAGTTGCGTCAACGCCTCCATGCCCGCCTCGCGCTCAGTCGGCGCGCCCCCGCTGCAGCGCCTCATAGCGCGCCTTGAAGGCCGCCTCGCGCAGCCGCGCCGCCTCCGCCTCGGCGCCGCACAGCGGACCGTCGCGCCAGGCGCCGCTGGCGTGGTCGAACACCGAGAAGCGATAGCCGCGACCGACCTTGAACACCGCCGTGACCTCCTCGCCGGCGCGTGCCAGCGCCGCGAGCTTGTCGAGCCCGAGCGCCGGGGTGGCGGTCTCGACATCGACGACGGGCGCGGCATCAGGCGCGACGACGAGATTGAAACGATGGTCGTGGATCTCGCCATCGACGGCGAGCGCCACGGATTCGAGTTCGGGCAGGCGATCGAGCAGATAGCCGGCCATCAGCAGCCCGAGCCGGGTGTTGCCGTCCTCGATCGCGGTGAGCAGCTTGTCGGCGACGATCCGGCAGCGCTGCTCGCGATCCGGGTGCTCGACCCAGGTGCGTCCGAGCTGCCAGCCACGGTCCATGTCGCGATCGAGTTGGGCGAAGAACGCCGCCGCCTGTTCGAGCAGCGCCTCGGGCACCTCGAGTCGATGGGTCCGGTCATCGATGCTGACCTGCAGGATCATGTCGCCGCCTCCCTCGTGTCTCGACCAATCCGATCGCCCCGGGCGCGGGGCGACCATCACCGAGATCCCGACCAAGGAGATCCCATGTTGCAGATCATCCCCCAGCTACTCGGCCCGGCTCAACTCGACAAGGTCCACGCCACGCTGGCCGAACTGCCGGCGGTCGCGGGCACCCGCAGCGCCGGGCGCAGCGCGGCACGGGTCAAGCACAACCAGGAGCTGCAACCCGACCCCGAGCGGATGCAGCGACTCGCGCGCATCATCATGTCGGCGCTCGGCCATCACCCGGTGTTCCGCGCCGCCGCCCTGCCCGAGCGGGTCGCCGACCCGATCTTCGCCCGCTACCGCCCGGGGATGCACTACGGCGAGCACGTCGACGAGCCGATCATGGGCGGGGCCGGGGGACGGATGCGCAGCGACCTGGCGCTGACCCTGTGGCTCAGCCCGGCGGACGACTACGACGGCGGCGAACTGGTGATCCGTACCAGCTTCGGCGAGCAGCGGGTGCGGGGCGAGGCCGGCGACGCGGTGCTCTACCCCGCCTCCAGCCTCCACCAGGTCGCCCCGGTGACCCGGGGCGAGCGGCTGGTGGCGGTGACCTGGATCCAGAGCCTGGTGCGCGACCCGGCCCGCCGCGAGCTGCTCTACGAACTCGGCCAGGCCCGCGGGACCCTGCTCGAGCGCGCCCCCGACGACCCCGCCGCCCAGCGGGTCGACCGCAGCTATGTCAACCTGCTGCGGATGTGGGCCGAGCCGGGGTGAGGGAGATTCGAGCCATCAGCCATCAGCCGCCAGCCGCCAGCCGCCAGCCAAAGTAGCCGACCCTTCCCCACTGACGACTGGTAGCTGGTAGCTGGCGGCCGAAAGCCGCCGATAGGGGTGCGCAGACACGCCATGCTACACTCAGCGTTGTCTCCTCAACCCTCCACCTTCGGCAAGGACATGACCAGGCAGAAGACCTACCTCGTGATCTCGGCGCTCGGCGAAGACCACCCCGGTATCGTCGATCAGATCTCCCGGACCGTGCTCGAGCACGGCTGCAATATCGAGGACAGCCGGATGAGCGTCCTGGGTGGCGAGTTCGCCGCCATGCTGCTGGTCGAAGGAAAATGGAACACCCTCGCCAAGATCGAGAACGCGCTGCCCGAGCTCGAGCGCCAGCTCGGCATGACCATCGTCTCCAAGCGCACCGGCCAGCGTAACGCCGGGGCCAACCTGCTGCCCTACGCGGTCGACGTGGTGTCGATGGATCATCCGGGGATCGTCAACAACCTCGCCGCCTTCTTCGCCGAGCGCCGGATCAACATCGAGGACATGGCCACCAGCACCTATGCCGCGGCCCATACCGGCACCCCGATGTTCTCGGTGCATATCGCCGTGGGCATCCCCGCCGACATCCATATCGCCGGCCTGCGCGACGAGTTCATGGACTACTGCGACGGACTCAACCTCGACGCGGTGCTCGAGCCGCTCAAGAGCTGAGTCGACGGCGATGCCCGCTTCCAATCCGGCGACGGCGACCGCACATCGGCGGATGAGCCATCGCTACAGGGAGCAAGACGCATGAGCATTGCCATCGGTGACCCGGTCCCCGACCTCGAGCTGACCGCCACCGGCGACCAGCGGATCCGGCTGACCGACTATCGTGGCCGCAACCTGGTGCTCTACTTCTACCCTAGGGCGAGTACCCCGGGCTGCACCCAGGAGGGGCTGGACTTCACCGCCGCCCACGCCGACTTCGGCGCCGCCGACACCCTCATCCTCGGCGTCTCGCGCGACGGTCTGCGCGCGCAGCAGAACTTCAAGACCAAGCAATCCTTCCCCTTCGAGCTGATCGCCGACACCGACGAGCAGCTCTGCCGCGCCTTCGACGTGATCAAGCTCAAGACGCTCTACGGTCGCGAGAGCCTCGGTATCGAACGCAGCACCTTCCTCATCGACGCCACCGGCACCCTGGTGCGGGAGTGGCGCAAGGTGAAGGTCAAGGGGCACGTCGACGAGGTACTTGAAGCGGCCAGGGGCCTGGCCCAGTAGCAGGCGGAGAGGGCGCGCCATCGCATCATGTCCCGCCACGCCCGCCGCAGGCCCCTCGCCTCCCCCCATCCTCACCCCGCCGGACGGACCTCCAGGGTACCGCCGGGCACGACCCCGACCGGTCGCACCCGGCCCTCGAGGCCCGCCACGCGGGCGTCCGCAACGGCGCGACCGACGCAGCCCTGCGCGCCAGGCCACGCCCCAACCGCTCCCTGCAGACCGTCATGATCAAACGCGAAAACGACACCACCTGTCTGTTCGTCCTCGACACCAACGTGCTGATGCACGATCCGAGCGCACTGTTCCGCTTCCAGGAGCACGACCTCTTCCTGCCGATGGTGGTGCTCGAGGAACTCGACCGCGGCAAGAAGGGCATGTCCGAGGTCGCGCGCAACGTGCGCCAGGTCAGCCGCTTCCTCGACCAGCTGATGGCCGGGGCGGACAAGACCGAGATCGACGCCGGACTGGCGCTCGGCCCGCTCGCCGGCAACGGCGGCGGGCTCGAGGCGGCCAGTGGCCGGCTCTATTTCCAGACCACGGCCTTCGAACTCGACCTGCCCGAGGCGCTCCCCGGCACCGTCGCCGACAACCAGATCCTCGGCATCGCCCAGGTGCTCAGCCGCGAGCGCCCGGACCGCCAGGTGATCGTGGTCTCCAAGGACATCAATCTGCGTATCAAGGCGGCGGTCCTCGGCATCGTCGCCGAGGACTACAGCAACGACCGCGTGCTCGACGACGCCGAGCTGCTCTACAGCGGTCACGACGAGCTGCCCGCCGACTTCTGGGAGCGACACCAGAAGGCGGTCGACGCCTGGCAGGAGGATGGCCACACCTTCTACCGCGTCTCCGGACCCGACATCGCCGACTGGTACCCGGCGCAGTGTCTCTCGCTCGATCGGGACGACGGCTTCGAGGCGATCGTGCGCGACAAACCCGCCGAGACCGAGGCGGTGATCGAGCTGGTCGAGGACCATCGGGTGACGCGCCACAACGTCTGGGGCATCACCGCACGCAACCGCGAGCAGAACTTCGCGCTCAACATGCTGATGGACCCCGAGCTCGACTTCGTCACCCTGCTCGGCACCGCCGGCACCGGCAAGACGCTGCTGGCGCTCGCCGCCGGGCTGGCGCAGGTGCTCGACCAGAACCGCTATCGCGAGATCATCATGACCCGGGTGACGGTCCCGGTGGGCGAGGACATCGGCTTCCTGCCCGGCACCGAGGAGGAGAAGATGACGCCCTGGATGGGCGCGCTGATGGACAACCTGGAGGTGCTCACCCGCCCCGAGGGCGGCGGCGACTGGGGGCGCGAGGCAACCAACGACCTGCTGCGCAACCGCATCCGCATCAGCTCGCTGAACTTCATGCGCGGGCGCACCTTCCTCGACAAGTACATCATCCTCGACGAGGCGCAGAACCTCACCGCCAAGCAGATGAAGACCCTGATCACCCGCGCCGGTCCCGGCACCAAGGTGGTCTGTCTCGGCAACATCGGTCAGATCGACACCCCCTACTTGACCGAGACCACCTCGGGCCTGACCTATGTGGTGGACCGCTTCAAGCACTGGGAGCACGGCGGGCACATCACCCTGATGCGCGGCGAGCGCTCGCGTCTGGCCGACTTCGCCTCGCAGACACTGTGACCCCTGCCGGCGGACCCCAGGGTCCGCCCCTCCCGGTGCACAACCGACACCCCGCACCGGGAGGAGCCAACCATGCACGCCCGCGCCACCCTCGCGCTGCTGTCCGCGCTCATCGCCCCCGCCGCACTCGCCGAGCAACCCCCGCTCGACGTCGTTTATCACGTCTCCGAGACCGCCAAGGTCGCCTTCGTGCTCAACAACATCCAGAACCACATCGACGGCGCCGGCGGGCCCGAGCGGCTCAACGTGGTGCTGGTCGCCCACGGCCCGGCGATCCGCGCGCTCGACCAGATCGAGACCACCGACCGCATCCGCGACGCCACCGAGAGGCTGCGCGCGCAGGGCGTCGCCCTGGAGATCTGCGGCAACACCCTCAAGGGCTACGGCTATGCGCTGGAGGACCTGGTGCCCGGCTTCAGCATCGTCGAACAGGGCGGGGTGACCCGGATCGCCGAGCTGCAGTCGCGCGGCTATGTCTATCTGCGACCCTGAACGACGAGAT
>NZ_RHFJ01000027.1:0-50275 GCF_003718675.1 Marichromatium sp. AB32 | reverse complement strand
TCGGCGGCGAGCGCCTGGAGATCGGCTATCACTCCCCGCCGTGGGACGTGTTGCGGGGCATGGACATCGGACTCGACTGCTTCCCGCACAACTCGGGGACGACGCTGCTCGAATCGCTCTACATGGGTGTGCCCTTCGTGACCCTGGCCGACCGGCCGAGTGTGGGCCGGATCGGGGCGATGATCCTCTCGGGGCTGGGTCGGGAGGAATGGATCGCCACGGACGAGGCCGACTACGTTGAGCGCGTGGTCGCGCTGGCCGCGGATCACGAGGCGCTGGCGACGACCCGCGCCGGGTTGCGCGCGCAGATGGAGGCCAGCCCCTGGCGTGACGAGCAGGGGCAGGTGGCACGGATCGAGGCCGCCTACCGGGCGATGTGGCGGCGCTGGTGCGAGGGGGGCGTGTCACGAAGCCTTCCTGCGCGAGAGATTGTGTGATGGGGTTCTCGCTTCGGCTCGCTGGGGATTTCAATTTTCCGGCAGCCCACCGTTATCCATGGTGTCGCAGGCATGTCGGGGATTCAGGGACCTGCGTGCGGGCCGGGGCCCGAGGATTGTCGAAATAGGATTAAAGCGATCGCCATGCCCGGCCGTTAACCTCAACGAAGCACAGTTAACATTGACGGCAGACCGCTGTTGCTGAACAGCCCGCCGGTTCGAGACCAACAGGAGAGCAGCCATGGCAATGGTCATCAATTCCAACATCATGTCGCTGAACGCACAGCACAATCTGTCGAAGTCCCAGGCCGAACAGAGCCAGGCGATGGAGCGACTGAGCAGCGGTCTGCGCATCAACTCCGCCAAGGACGACGCCGCCGGTTCGGCAATCGTCAGCCGTCTGACCTCGCAGGTGCGTGGTCTCGACCAAGCCGTGCGTAACGCCAACGACGGTATCTCCCTGGTGCAGACCGCCGAGGGCGCGCTCAACGAGAGCAGCAACATCCTCCAGCGTATGCGCGAGCTGTCGGTACAGTCGGCCAACGGCACCTACACCAGCGGCAACCGCTCGACGCTCAACAACGAGGTCCAGCAGCTCGTCCAGGAGCTCGACCGTATCTCCACCAGCACCAACTTCAACGGCCTGAACCTGATGGACGGGTCGCTCGGCGAGGTCAATCTGCAGATTGGCTCCGAGGGTGGTCAGACGATCAGTGTCAACATCGGTCAGATCGACGCCGACTCGCTGGGCGTGGCCGAGTCGGCTGGCGTCGGTTCCTTTAGTCGCACGGGGACTGGCGCTGGTGCTGCTACCGACGCCTTCCCGCTTGCGACGACCGCCGTCAAGGCGCTCGGTACTGGAGACCTGGTGATCAACGGCATCTCGATCGGCGGCGCGACCGCCGCTGCCGATACCGCCTCGTCGCACGCCAAGAGCGCGAGCGCGCTCGCGACGGCTGCGGCCATCAACGAAAAGAGCGATCAGACGGGTGTGACCGCCATCGTTGGTGAGACCCAGCTCGGTGGTACTTCGATGACCGCCGGTGCGACCAGTGGCACCATTACCCTCAACGGCGTGTCTATCGACCTGAACACGACCGCAGACGCGGCCACCACGCGCTCCTCGATCGTCGAGGCGATCAACCTCAAGGCCGAGCAGACGGGGGTCACCGCGCTCGACACCGGGACCGACAACGGTGGCATCACCCTGGTGGCCGAGGACGGTCGCAACATCGCGCTGCACAATACTGGCGGCGCCCTGACCGCGGCCAACACCGGTCTGGGCCTGGCCGGCGCTTCGGATACCGGGTCGATCACCACGGGGACCGTGACTCTGGTCTCCGATGGGAGCGCTCCGATCAAGATCGAGTCGGGCGCGACCGGTTCGGCTGCTGATGCCGGCTTCATGGAGGGCGACTACACCGGGACCCAGACTCAGTTATCCTCGAACTTGAACAACAGTACCGATGCGATGACCGCGGGTAACGTGTTCATCAACGGCGTCTCCGTGGGCCCGTCCTACGCGAACGACGACACCGCCTCCTCGGCAGGCAATGCCTACAGCGCCATCTCCAAGGCCGCGGCCGTCAATCTGGTCTCCGACCAGACCGGCGTGACCGCGACGGTGAACCAGAACCGGGCCGACAACAGCACGGCTCAGCTGACGGCCTCCGCCGCGGTCGCCGGGACGATCAATGGCGTCAGCATCACCGGCTTCACCACCGTGGCCGGCGCCGATAACACCAGCGCCAACCGCCAGTCCCTGGTGAATGCGATCAACGCCATCTCCGATCAGACCGGCGTGACTGCGGTCGACACCGGTGAGGACGGGACCGCCAACGGTGGTGGTGTGCAACTGGTCGCCGCGGATGGGCGGAACATCGTCGCCAACATTGCAAATGGCGCCAACGCCGGCTTCAACACGGGTGCCAGCACCTATGTCGGTGAGTTCACCCTGCACTCGGACAAGGAGATCGAGATCACCCGAGGGACCAACACCAACCTGAGCTTCTCCGGTCTGAGTGTCGGCAACTTCGGCGGCGGTGAGGACGGTCAGGCGCTCTCGAACATCGACATCTCGACGGTCGAGGGAGCCAACAAGGCGCTGACGGCAATCGACAACGCCCTCGAGCGGGTCGACGACGTGCGCTCCGACCTCGGTGCGGTGAACAACCGGCTGGACTTCACCATCAGCAACCTGAGCAGCATCTCGCAGAATGCCTCGGCCTCGCGGTCGCGAATCCAGGATGCCGACTTCGCGGCGGAGACCGCGGCACTGTCCCGGGCCCAGGTGCTGCAGCAGGCAGGTACGGCGATGCTGGCCCAGGCCAACTCGGCGCCGCAGCAGGTCCTCTCGCTGCTGCAGTAACCGCCGGTCCCGGCCGCTAGGAAACGGGTCGCCCCCTGACCGGGGGGCGACCCGGTCGAGCCGAGGGAGGCAAGACCGATGGCCAGTGAATCCTATACTCTAAGCAATATCACTCCGATCCAGCAGCCCTCACCGGCGCCGTCGCGCTCCGAGCGCGACACCGGGACGAGCGCCGCGGAGCGGCAATCCAACGAACGGCTCGAGCGCGCCCCCGGCGCGTTTGCGACCGAACAGCAGACGCGGACGCGAGCCCAGGACCCCGCCGGCGCAGAGACCTCTGCCGAGCGTGAGGAGGCCTCCAGGGAGCAGCTCGATCAGGCCGTCGAGCGACTCAACGAGATGTTTGGCGGCTCGCGCCGGATGCTCAACTTCGAACTCGACAAAGAGGCCGATCGCACCGTGATCCGAGTCGTGGATGCCGAGACCGAGGAGTTGATCCGGCAGATCCCCAGCGAGGAGACCCTGAAGTTCGCGCAGTATGTCGAGGGGTTGGCGGGGCTGATCTTCAGCGACCAGGCGTGAGCGTGTGAGGAGCGACGAACATGGCCGACAACATCATTTCCAGTCTGGGGGCCGGTTCGGGGATCGATATCACCAGCCTGGTCTCACAGCTCGTCGAGGTCGAGCGCGCCCCGGTCGAGCAGCGCATCTCCTCGCGCGAGGAGCGGCTGCAGGCCGAGATCTCGGGCTATGGCAAGCTCAGCAGCGCGCTCAGCGAATTGCAGGACAGCCTCGGCTCGCTGGCGGGCAACGACCTGTTCAACGCCCGCTCGGTCGCCATCCCCGACACCAATGTCATCACCGCCAACAGCGTTGCCGTCGGTGCCCAGACCGGTAGCTACCAGATCGAGGTCGAGGACATCGCCCGCGCCCAGTCGTTGACCATGGGCGCCCAGAGCGAGCGCGACAGCGCGCTCGGCAAGTCGGGCGAGCTGACCATCCGCTTCGGTGAATGGACCTATGACGGCAGCGATGCGCCCTCGGGCTTCACCGCCAACGACGAGCGCGAGGCGCTGACCGTCAGTATCGATGCGAGCGACTCGCTCGACGCCATCGCCGCCAAGATCAACGAGCAGAACAGCGGCATCCAGGCCTCGGTACTCAAGGTCGACGACCAGTACCAGCTGATGCTGACCGCCCCCTCGGGCGCGGCCAACGCGCTGGAGATCAGCGGCGATGACGCCAGCCTCGACGACTTTGCCTTCAACGCCGCCAACCATGCCAATGTCACCGAGGTCCAGCAGGGCAGTGATGCGCTGCTGCGCATCAACGGCTTGCAGGTCTCGCGCGAGAGCAACGACATCGATGATGTCATCGAGGGCTTCAACTTCACCCTCAACAAGGCGAGTCCCGGCGAGTCGCTGACCTTCTCGATCAGCGAGGACAAGAGCCTCGCCGAGCAGGCCGTGCGCGACTTCGTCGATGCCTACAACAACTTCCAGACGACCGCCCAGGGCCTGATCGGCTATGCCCGTGACGACGCCGGCGAGCTGGTGCGCGACGAGAACGGCGCGCTGTCGCGTGGCGACCTTGCCAGCGACGGCACGGCGCGCGCCATGATTGATCGTCTGCGCAAACTCGTCGGCGGCGAGGTACAGGGACTCGAGGGCGGCTTCACCGCGCTGACCAACCTGGGGATCCGCACCGAACGCGATGGGTCGCTGTCGATCGCGAAAGACGAGTTCGGCAAGGAAGCCGAGTTCAGCGCAGCCTTCAGCAACAACTTCCAGCTGGTGGAGGACCTCTTCGCGCTGAAGACGGCCTCGATGAACAGCGCCGTCTCGGTCAACCTGGGTTCCTTCGCCGGGCGGGTCGATGCCGGCAGCTTCGAGGTCGAGATCACCCAGGACCCGACCCGCGGCGAGCTGCTCGCCGATGCCATCACCCAGGCCGATTTCGACGGCACCACCGAGACCTTCACCACCGCGCTCGACACCTCCGGCGGCGGCTACAGCTTCAAGGTGGCGGTCGACGGTATCGAGTCCGGAACGATCGCCCTCAGCGGCACCTACGACTCCACCGAGCAGCTGCGCAGCGATCTGCAGTCGCTGATCAACAGCGACGAGAGACTCAAGGCGACCGGCACCAAGGTCGATGTGCTCTACGACGACGCCACCGACAGCTTCAGCTTCGTCTCCCGCGAGTACGGCTCGGTCTCCACGGTGGCCTTCACCGAGGCCAGTGCGTCGATGGCCGATCTCGGTGTGCACACCGGCTTGACCGGGACCGCCGGGATCGATGTCGCCGGCACCATCAATGGCGTGGAGGGCTTCGGTGCCGGCAATCAGTTGCTGCCCGCGCTCGATTCGCCCGCCTACGGTCTGAACTTCAGCGTGGCCGCCGGTGCGAGCAGCCAGGGCGCCTTCGATATCTCCTTCTCGCGCGGTTTCGCCGGCGAACTGAGCCGGCTGGTCGATGGGTTCCTCAGCAGCTCCGGGACGATCGAGATGCGCAAGGAGAACATCCAGGATCAACTGACCGAGCTCGGGGAAGAGCGCGAGACACTCGATCGACGCATGGAGGGTGTCGAGGCCAGGCTGCTGTCGCAGTTCATCGCAATGGAGTCCATCGTCAGTACCTTCCAGTCCACTGGCAGCCAGCTCGAGGGGCTTGTCGACCGCTTGCCCAATACGGCACAGAACTGACGGTGAGAAAAGATTGCATGGTCAGGTTAAAGAAAACAGCAGGGGTGCCGTTATCCATGGTGTCAGCTAAGCAGACCTTTGGCGAAGGTCTGCAACGGGAGTCAGACCCTTTAGGGTGGCACCCGCGACGCGACCGGGAGGCAGGGGAAGCCGTACCGGGCAGGCATCTACGATTGCTGCGTCCTGCTGCAGGGAACCGGGGAGACAGTGATGATTGAATCGACCCAAGCTCCAGCAGGCGTGATGATCCGCTCACAGCCGACGCATCCGCAGGATGAGGTCGGGACGGCGGCTCGCGGTGACCGTCAACAGGCGGCAAAGGCCAGTGAGCAGAAGGCGTCGTCGGGTGGTGTGGAGACCGTGACGGGCGGCAACCCGCTGGAGGAACAGCAGCGGACCGGCCAGGCCGAGGCGCAACGCCAACCGGCAGAGGGGGAGGAAAAGAGTTCGACCCTGATGCTCGAGCAGGTGGTCGAGTCGATCAACGACTACCTGCAGGCGAACCAGCGTGCGCTGGAATTCAGCCTCGACGATGGCTCCGGTCAGGTCGTGGTCACGGTGAAGGATGCCGAGCGCAACGAAGTGATTCGCCAGATACCGCCGGAACATGCCTTGAAGCTGATGGCGCAGATGCGCGATGGCACCGGCATCAGCGGCATCGGGTTGACCGAAGAGGCCTGACCCGATTCGCTGATCACTCTCTAAAAATTGCAACTATTCGTCGGGAGTGGCCGATACCATGTATGCGATGCGTAAGGAACTCAACCAGTACCGTCAGGCTGGACCTTTGGCAGAGGTTGCGGTTGCCAGTCCGCATCGTCTGATCCAGATGCTGTTCGAGGGCGCGATCGAGCGGATCGCCGTGGCCCGCGGCGCGATGACGCACGGCAATCTGCAGACCAAGGGCGAACAGCTGAGCAAGGCGATCAACATCATCGAGTCGTTGCGCGCCGCTCTCGATCAAGACAAGGGCGGCGAGCTGGCCGAGAACCTCGATGCCCTCTACAGCTACATGTCGCGTCGCCTGCTCGAGGGCAACGCGCGCAACGAACCCGAGGCGCTCGACGAGGTTTCGGGGCTGCTCCGCACCATCAAGTCGGGTTGGGACGAAATCCCCGAGCGTCTCGGCCAGTAATAACGCCTTGCCGGATTTCAGGACGCTCGTTCGCTTCCCCGGTGCGGCGGGCGTCCTTTCCGGACCTTCCCCATATCGATAGAAGACACGCTTGCGGTGTCCATGCGCGCCGCCGAGAACGGGTGTCGATTTTTCGACGAATCCGCGTCAGGGCATCCGGATGCGCTGCGGTCAATGGGCGTCAAGATTTTGTCTTGCTGCTTGAGGTCTATTAGGTGGTTTGCTTTAGTTGTTGTTTTTCAAGGCGATTATTTTGTGGCGTGATTTTCGCTAGCTACTAGACAAACAACGATTACAGGGGCGCGCCACCGTGAGTTCGATCAGTCAAGCCGATACGCCGCATCTCACCCTTGTCTCCTCGTCCGAGACGGTCACCCAGCCGGAGCCGAAGAGTGTCGATCCGGTCGCATTCCTGCAGGCGATCACCGCCTCGCTCGACCTCGATCGGGTGCTGACGATACTCAACCGCTTCCTCTTCGATCTGGTCTGTCACAGCGGCTGGGAATATCTCAATGCCGCCGAGGGGCTGGCCTTCGAGGGCGGACAGCCGGACCGTCACCGCCTGGAATATGACCTCTCCCTGGGGGGGGGCGAGATGGGCCGGCTGGTGCTGATGCGCGGACGACGGTTCTCGGAGCTCGAGCAGGAGCGGATCGAGGCGCTGCTCGGGCTCGCCGCCCCGGCGTTGAAGAATGCCCTGGCCTATCAGACCGTGCTCACCCAGCTCGAGTCCGACCCGCTCACCGGGCTGGGCAACCGGATCGCACTGTTTCGTGAAGGGGCGCATTGGTTGGCCGATGCGGTGCGCCAGTCGCGACCGCTGTCGATGCTGGTGCTCGATCTCGACGGCTTCAAGCGTATCAATGACCAGTTCGGTCATCCCGAGGGGGATCGGCTGCTCCAGGCCGTGGCCAAGGGGCTGCGTTCGGCGACACGTGCCTCCGACCTGTGCGTGCGCATGGGGGGCGACGAGTTCGTGATCCTGCTCCCGGGGACCGACCTGACGCATGCCATGGAGTGTGCCGAGCGCGTCCGCCTGGCCATCGAGCACTGCTCGTCCGAGACCGCCGAGGGGGTGCGTGTCGGGGTCTGTGCCAGTATCGGTGTGGCGACCCACCGCCCGGGGATGGATCTCGACCAACTCTACACCCAGGCCGACGAGGCCCTCTATGCCGCCAAACGTGCCGGTCGCAATCGCACCCTGGCGGGGGCGGGGTGCGGTTGCGCGATGGTGCGTGAGACCACTCAGCAGCAGCTGCCGCTGTGTTGATTCGCCGCTTCGGGGCGCGGTTGCGTTGACCGTGCGGGGAAATAGCGAAAGGGATCAGCGTTTTGTGCTGTAAATTGGCTGAATGACACACACCTGAGATGTGTCACAATAAGCGGCCAGTCTTCCCGACCCGGAGCGTGCATGCTGGACAAGATCTCACTCAAGACCAAGCTACTCGTCGGCTTCCTGCTGGTGGCAGCAATCGTCCTGACCATCGGACTCAGGGCCATCCAGGGTGAGCACACCATGCGGACCGATGTGGTGCGCATCGGTCAGGTGCGACTGCCAGCGATCATCGCGCTCAATCATCTCAACTATCAGCGGGTGCAGATCCGTGGCCAGTCGCTGGAGGCGCAGATGCACGCCGACTGGACAGAGGGCACGCGCAAGCTGCTCGAGCAGGTGCTGCGCCAGCGCGAGGCCTCCTGGCGTGAGGTCGAGACGGTCCTCGAGCGCTACGCCGCGCTCGAGAAGACCGAGGACGAGGTTGCCATCTTTGCCGCCTTCAACGCCGAGTACGATGCCTGGCGGGCGATCTACCGCAAGCTCGACACGCTGATGCGGCGGATGCTCGAGGCGCCACAGCGTCAAGGTGTCGACGCGCAGGCGGTCTATGACGAGGTGCGCGACGCGTACATGCATCAGGTCCAGGAGATGATCCCGATCTCCGACCGGCTCGGTGCCATGGTCGAGTCCATGGTGATGATCAACAACCGCTTCGCCAACGATGCCGTCACCGAGGCGATCGATGCCTCGGAGCATACCGTGATGGTGAGCTCTATCCTGATGAGCATCGGGCTGGTGCTGTCGATCGCTCTCGGGCTGTTCATCACCCGCGACGTGCTGCGCCGTCTCGGTGGTGAGCCGGCCTATGCGCTCGCCGTCGTCAACCAGGTCGCCGAGGGCGATCTCGGTGCCCGCATCACCCTGCGCAAGGGCGATACCACCAGCCTCCTCGCTGCCTTCTCGGTGATGGTCGAGAACATGCGTCGCCTGCTGCGCGAGGTCGCCTCGGTGGGCAATCAGGTGGCGACCTCCGCCGAGGAGCTGTCGGCCGCCAGCGCCCAGGCGCGCGAGCAGATCGCCCGCCAGCAGACCGAGACCGGGCAGGTGGCCGCGGCGATCAACCAGATGACCACCACCGTCGAGCAGGTCGCGCGTCATGCCGGCGAGGCCGCCGATGCAGCGCGCGCGACCAACCGCGAGGCCGATACCGGCGGCGAGGTGGTCGAGCAGGCGATCGCCGCGGTCGAGGCCATGGCCCAGGAGCTCGAATCCTCGGCCCAGGTGGTCGGTCGACTCTCCCAGGACAGTCGCGAGATCGGCGATGTCCTCGATGTCATTCGCGGCGTCGCCGAGCAGACCAACCTGCTTGCGCTCAACGCCGCGATCGAGGCGGCGCGTGCCGGCGAGGCCGGGCGCGGCTTCGCGGTGGTCGCCGACGAGGTGCGCACCCTCGCCAATCGCACCCAGCGCTCCACCGAGGACATCCAGCAGAAGATCGAGCGGGTGCAGAGCGGCGCCAACGGCGCCGTCGAGGTGATGGACAAGGGGCGCGCGATGGCCCAGCAGACCGTCGAGCAGGCACGCCGCGCCGGTGAGTCGTTGCGCACCATCAACGGCTCGATCACCACCATCAACGACATGAACACCCAGATCGCCAGCGCCGCCGAGCAACAGGCGACCGTGGCCGAGGAGATCAACCGCAACGTCCACACCATCTCCGACGTGGTCGAGGAGAGCGCCACCGGATCGACGCAGGTCGCGGCGGCAAGCACCGAGCTGGCGCGACTCGCCGCGCAGCTCCAGGAACGGCTGGAGCGCTTCAAGCTGTGAGCGGGGCGATGCGCAATCCGCCGGCGACCGACATCGGGCGCGCCGGAGTGGTGCTGCGTGGCGCGGCGATGGGGGTGGCCGAGATCATCCCCGGGGTCTCTGGCGGCACCATCGCCTTCGTCAGCGGGATCTACGAACGGTTGATCGAGGCGATCCGGGCCGTCGGTCCGGGACTGATCGGGGTTGCTCGCCGCGAAGGGGTGGCGGGTGTATGGCGGGCGATCGACGGCAACTTCTTGACGCTCCTGCTCGCCGGCATGGTCGTCGGCCTGCTCACCGGGCTGTTCACCGTCTCCTGGCTGCTCGAGCACCATCCGCCGCTGGTGTGGGGATTCTTCTTCGGCTTGATCCTCGCCTCCATCCTGCACATGGCCCGACGCATCGAGCGCTGGGATGCCACCGGGCTGGGGTTGCTCGTGCTCGGCGCGGCGTTCGCCTACGCGCTCACCGTGCTCACCCCGGCGCAGGGCTCGGAGGCGCTGTGGTTCGTCTTCTGCTGCGGCGTCATCGCCATCTCGGCGCTGATCCTGCCGGGGATCTCGGGGAGCTTCATGCTGCTTCTGCTCGGCATGTACCAGTTCATCATTCACGACACCCTCAAGGGGCTGCTGGTCGACTACAGTCCCGAGCGGCTGCTGGTGATCGGGGTGTTCGCGCTCGGCTGCGTGGTCGGGCTGATGACCCTCTCTCGACTGCTCTCCTGGACCTTCCATCGTTTCCACGCCCAGACCCTGGCGCTGCTCACCGGCTTTCTCGTCGGATCGCTCAACAAGATCTACCCCTGGCGCAACCCGGTCGACTGGCTGCGCGGCGCCGACGGCCAGGTGGTGTTGAGCGCCGACGGTCTCACACCGCACAAGATCATCGCCGAGAGCAACGTCCTCCCCGGCGCCTACCACGGCGACCCGCTGCTGATCGGCACCCTGATCGCCTGTCTCCTCGGCGTCCTCTCCGTGCTCGCCTTCGAGCGCCTCGCCGAGCGGGGTTCCGCGGGAGGAGGGTGAACCGCCAAGGCCCGAAGGACGCGAAGGAAAGAAGACTTCGGTTGCAGTCTTTTGCGACCAGTCAGCCGTTGTCTTCGACCACGCGTGATTCGGGCTGGCCACCGAGAACCCTCGATCGACTTTGCGTGCTTGGCGTCTTTGCGGTTTGAACCAGCCTCCAGCCTCCAGCCTCCAGCCTCCAGCCTCCAGCCTCCAGCCTCCAGCCTCCAGCCTCCAGCCTCCAGCCTCCAGCCTCCAGCGAGATGATCGCCGGGGATTGTCGGAGTGCAAAGACCCAAAGGGATAACGCGCTTCCAGCCCCATCGGTTGGGCTGCCGCTGCGCGGCAACCCGACAGCTGCGCCAAGGTCTCGGGATTGACGCCGATCCCCGAGGAAGGTCCGCGTGGGCGGCAGCTACCCAACCTACGACGCTGGTGCCCGAGGGCTGGTCGCTGGTCCGCCGCGCTCGCTACCGCCGCCGGCGCTGCAGTCCGCCGGTGACGGCGTCGGCGGCGGTGGGGTCCTCGGGCCAGTGGTGCTTGGGGTAGCGCCCGCGCAACTCCTTGCGCACGTCCGTATAGCCCTGGGCCCAGAAGCTCGCGAGGTCCTGGGTGACCTGGATCGGGCGTCGCGCCGGGGAGAGCAGATGGAGCAGCACCGCCACCCGGCCGTCGCACACCCGCGGGGTCTCGCACAGCCCGAACAGCTCCTGCAGCGGCACGGCGAGCACCGGTGGTCCGTCGCTGGCGTAGTCGAGACGGCGCTGGTTGCCCGCCGGGGTGCGCAGATGGGTCGGTGCGGCCCGGTCGAGCCGCTGGCGTTGGTCCCAGTCGAGCAGGCCGAGCAGCAGCTCGGCCGCCTCCAGGCGCCGGGTCTCGCTCAGTCGCGACTTGCCGATCAGCCAGGGATCGAGCCAGTCGGCGGCGCGCGCGTGCAGTCCCTGGGGGCCGGGATCGGGCCAGTCGCCCTGGGGGTCGTGGGCGCGCAGCAGGGCGATGCGGGCGCGCAACTGCGTGGCGTCATCGTCCCAGCGCAGCGCCCGCTCGGGGTCGGCGAGCACCTGTTCGCGCAGCAGTTCGAGCACCGCCGGGTCGTCGGGGAGCGGCAGCGGGCGCGCCTCGAGGGTGAGGGCATCGAGCCGGGTGAGGGCGCGCGCGCGCACCGCCTCGTGCTCGGCGTCCCAGTCGCAGCGGGTCTCGGTGTGGATGCGCTGCGCGCAGACCGCGTGCAGGGTGTCGGCGTCGATCGCCAGGGCGTGACGGATGCGCCCGTCGCGACCCTGGGCGTCGAGTTCGGCGACGACCAGATAGGGGCTGGCGGTGAGCGCATCGGCCGGGTCGAGCCGCGCGCCGTTGCCGGCGGCGAGCAGATAGCGCTCGCCGCGGGCGTCGCGCCGCTGGGCGATGCGCTCGGGGTAGGCGAGGGCGAGCAGCGCGCCCGGGGTACGGGCCGTGCCCGGCGGGTGGCTGGCGCGCGCGACCCGCTCGCCGAGCTGACGCGCGGCGCGTGCCACGGCGTCGAGTCGGCGCGGATCGAAGCCGGGCGTCGGACGGCGCGCCCGCCGTTGCGCCAGTGCCTGCAGCCGGGCGCCGAGGTCGGCCGGTGAGCTGAGCGCGCGCGGGTCGAGCGCCGGGTCGCGCTCGCTGAGCAGGGCGCCGAGATCGGCGGCGAGCGCGCGCGCCTCGGGTGCGGCGCCGAGCAGCATCACCCCGAGCCGGGGGTGGAGCGGCAGCTGGGCGAGCGCGCGCCCGAGCGCGGTGATGGCGCCGCGCGCATCGAGCGCGCCGAGCGTCTGGAGGAGGGCGCGGCCCTGTGCCCAGGCCGGTTGCGGCGGCGGGTCGAGCCAGGCCAGCTCGGCGGGGTCGTTCACCCCCCAGAGCGCGAGTTCGAGGGCCAGCGGCGCGAGGTCGGCCTGGAGGATCTCGGGGTCGCGCTGTGCGGCGCGCCCGCGCGCCTGCTCGCGGGTCCACAGCCGGTAGCAGTGACCGGGCCCGAGCCGCCCGGCGCGTCCGGCACGCTGCTCGGCCGAGGCGAGCGAGACCGGCTCGGTGACCAAGCGGGTGAGCCCGGTGTTGGGGTCGAAGCGCGGCTTGCGGGTGAGCCCGCCGTCGATCACCACGCCGACGCCCTCGATGGTGAGGCTGGTCTCGGCGATGTCGGTAGCGAGGATCACCCGCCGCCGCCCGGGCGTGGGCGGGGCGAGGGCGCGCGCCTGCTCGGCGGTGGGCAGACTGCCGTGGAGGGCGAGCAGGTCGGTCTCGGGGCCGAGCCGGGGGGCGAGTGCTGTGCGACAGCGCTCGATCTCGCGCACCCCGGGGAGGAAGGCGAGGATGTCGTCGTCGTGCGCGGCGAGCGCGTGCACCACCGCGCCGACCAGGCCCGCCGGCTGCTCGACCGGGCGCTCGGCATGGTGCACCGTGACCGGATAGGTGCGCCCGGCGGCACTGATCGTCTCGGCGCCGCCGAGCAGTCTGGCCACCGGCTCGGCCTCGATGGTCGCCGACATCACCAGCACCCGCAGCTCGGGGCGCAGGTTGGCGACCACGTCGAGCACCAGCGCCAGTCCCAGGTCGGCGTGCAGGCTGCGCTCGTGGAACTCGTCGAAGATCACCAGATCGACCCCGCTGAGCTCGGGGTCGTGCTGCAACCGGCGGGTGAGGATGCCCTCGGTGAGCACCTCGATGCGGGTCTTCGGGCCGATCCGGCGCTCGAAGCGCACCTGGTAGCCGACCGTCTCGCCGAGCGCTTCGTTGCACAGTGCGGCCATCCGCGCGGCGGTCATGCGCGCCGCCGGGCGGCGCGGTTCGAGCATCAGGATGCGCCCGCCGATCAGCCCCTCGGCCTCGAGCAGGGCGAGCGGCGCGCGGGTCGACTTGCCCGAGCCGGTGGGGGCCTGGAGCAGGGCGTGGCCGTGGCGCAGGGCCTCGATCAGCGCCGGCAGGCTGGTCTCGATCGGTAGTGGAGCGGGGTTGGGCGTGTGCTGTGACATGCGAGCGGTGGGGACGGCTGAGCCCCGGGGGTGCATCGACGCCGGGGCGGTGGAACAATGGTGTCGCGCCCGGGATCGGGGATGGCGCGATCGCGCGGCGCATTGTCATGCCTCCGGCCGCGCTTGGCCAGGGGCGAGGTCTCCCGCTGCCGAATCTGCAACGATGTCGCAACCAACCCAGAGTGAGTGTCTCGAGTGCGGTCTGCTGCAGCGCTGCCCGCCGTTGCCGCGCGGTGGCGCCACGCGCTGCGTGCGCTGTGGCAGCGTGCTGCGCCGTCACCGCCCCGACAGCCTCGAGCGCACCCTGGCGCTCACCCTCGCCGGGCTGGTGCTGTTCGTGATCGCCAACGCCTTCCCCTTCCTCGCCTTTCGCATGCAGGGGCAGGTCACCGAGACCACGCTGCTGACCGGGGTGGCCGAACTCTATCGCGGCGGGCAGTGGGAGATCGCCCTGGTGGTGCTCTTCACCAGCGTGCTGGCGCCGGGGCTGCAGCTCTTGTTGCTGCTCGCGGTGCTCGCGCCCTTGCGTCTGGCGCGCGTGCCGCGCTGGTTGCCGCGGCTGTTTCGCTGGATGCGGACCCTTGCGCCCTGGGGGATGATGGATGTGTTCATGCTCGGCATCCTGGTGGCGGTGGTCAAGCTCGCCGATATGGCCACCATCGTCCCCGGCACCTCGCTGTTCGCCTTCGCGGCGCTGATCCTGGTGCTCGCCGCCGCCCAGGCGAGCCTCGACCCCGATCTGGTGTGGTCGCGGGTGGCGCTGGCGCCGGCGCCAGCCCCGCGTCCCGGTGACGCGCATCGCACCTGCGAGGTGTGTGCGCTGGTGACGGCGCCGGGTGGGGCGCGCGACGGGCGCTGCCCGCGCTGCGGCGCGGCGTTGCACCGACGCAAGCCCGAGAGCCTGCAGCGCACCTGGGCGCTGGTGCTGGCGGCGCTGATCTGCTACGTGCCGGCGAATCTGTTGCCGATCATGACCGTCACGTCGCTCGGGCGCAGCCAATCGGATACCATCTTCAGCGGCGTGGTCTTCCTCTTCAGCCACGGCATGTGGCCGCTGGGGCTGGTGGTGTTCGTCGCCAGCGTATTCGTGCCGCTGCTCAAGCTGTTGATCCTCGTCGGGTTGCTGCTCTCGGTGCACACGCGAACGCGCTGGCGACCGCGCGAGCGTACCCGGCTCTACCGCCTGACCGAGGCGATCGGGCGCTGGTCGATGGTCGATGTCTATGTGGTGACCATCCTGGTGGCGCTGGTGCGCCTGGGCAATCTCGCCAGCGTCGAGGCCGAGGCCGGCGCCATCTTCTTCTGCGCGGTGGTGGTGCTGACCATGATCGCGGCGATGTCATTCGACCCCAGGTTGATCTGGGACCGCTTGGAGCAGCAGCATGTCAGAGACCGCCGAGCGCCGTGACGGCGCGCCCGCCCTGCCGGAGGCCGAGGTGCGGGTGCGTGGTGCGCCCTCGCTGGTGTGGCTGATCCCGCTGCTGGCGCTGGCCATCGGCGCCTGGCTGGCGCTGAAGACGCTCAGCGAGCAGGGACCGACCATCACCGTCCGCTTCCCCAGCGCCGCCGGGCTGCAGGCGGGCAAGACCAAGGTCAAGTTCAAGGACGTCGAGGTCGGCCAGGTGACGGCGATCGACGTCAGCCAGGACCTCGACTCGGTGATCGTCACCGCCGAGCTCAAGCACGGCAGCGCCCATCTGCTCAACGCCGAGACCCGCTTCTGGGTCGAGCGCCCACGGGTGAGCGCGAGCCGGGTCTCGGGGCTCGAGACGCTGCTCTCGGGGGCCTTCATCGCCCTCGATCCGGGCAGCAGCGGCGCCTCGCAGCGCGACTTCGTCGGCCTCGATGAGCCGCCGCTGTTCACCACCGACGCCCCCGGCACCCGCTTCGTGCTGCGTGCCGCGACCCTGGGCTCGCTCAATATCGGCTCGCCGGTCTACTATCGCCAGATCCAGGTCGGGCAGGTGGTCGGGTTCGGGCTCGAGGACGACGCCAGCGCGGTGCGCATCGAGCTCTTCATCCCCGCCCCGCACGATGCCCTGGTCAGTGCCGAGACCCGCTTCTGGAACGCCAGCGGCGTCGACATCTCGCTCAGCGGCGCGGGGATCAGCCTCGACACCCAGTCGCTGGTCTCGGTGTTGCTCGGCGGGGTCGCCTTCGACACCCCCGACACCATTGCCGGCAGCGGCGCCCCCGCTCAGCCGCTCGAGGTCTTCCCGCTCTATCCCAACCGCGAGGCGGCGCACGCCAGGACCTATGCCGCCAAGTCGCACTATCTGCTGCTGTTCGAGGGCTCGGTGCGCGGGTTGAGCATCGGCGCGCCGGTGATGCTGCGCGGTATCGAGATCGGTCAGGTGCTCGACATCCAGTTGCAGTTCGATCCCGAGGCCGAGATCTTCCGCATCCCGGTGCTGATCGAGGTCGAACCCGAGCGCATCGCCTTGCGCAACGCCGCGCACGCGCCGGATCATGCGCACATGCTCGAGCGCCTGGTCGAACTCGGTCTGCGCGCCCAGCTCAAGCTCGCCAGCCTGATCACCGGTCAGCTCTACGTCGAGCTCGACATCGACCCCGAGGCGCCCGCCGCGGGCCTCGGACGCTATGGCGACTATGTCGTCATCCCCAGCCGGCCGACGCCGCTCGAGGCGCTCACCGGCAAGCTCGAGCGTATCCTCTCGCGGCTCGAGCAGGTGCCTTTCGAGCAGATCGGCGCCGATCTCGGCCAGACCCTGGGGCGGGTGCGCGAGGTGGTCGACAGCGGGGTGCTGAGCCAGCTCGGCGAAGACCTGGAGGACACCCTGGCGAGTCTGCGCGGGCTCGCCGAGCAGCTCGACGGCGAGGTCGCCCCGGCGCTGCGCGCTACCCTGGAGGAGGCGCGTGCGACCTTCGCTCATGCCGGGGCGATGCTCGACCCCGAGGCGGCGACGACACGCGAGTTCAGAACCATGCTGCGGGAGACGGCCGAGGCGGCGCGCGCGGTGCGCGACCTGGCCGATTATCTGGAGCGGCATCCGGAGGCCTTGATCCAGGGCAAGGGAGGTCTACGATGACGGAGCGCCGATGGCGATTGGCGGCGGTCGCGCTGGTGGCGGCGGTGAGTGCGGGGTGCGCCAGCTCGCCGCCGGCACGGTTCTATGCGCTGAGCGCGGTGGGGGTGGCACCCCCCGAGGCGCGCGCCCCGGGGCTCGCCGTCGGGGTCGGCCCGCTGGTGCTGCCGGAGTATCTCGATCGCCCCCAGCTCGTCACCCGCGAGTCGGGCAACCGGCTGCGGATCGACGAGTTCGAGCGCTGGGGCGGCTCGCTGCGCGACGACTTCCTGCGGGTGTGGAGCGAGAACCTGGCGCGCGCGCTCGGTAGCGAGCGGGTGCGGCTGCTCGAGGGCGAGCTGCGCTATGGGGTCGATCTGCGGGTCGGCGCCGAGCTGCTCGCCTTCGAGGGGAACGATGACGGCAGCGCCCGGCTCAAGGTGCGCTGGGCGGTGCGCGACGGCACCGGCCGACACACCCTGCTGGTGCGCGAGAGTGACGATCGTCAGCCGCTGTCCGCGCCCGGCGACAGCCGCGCCCTGGTCGCCGCCCTCGATGAGTTGCTCGCGCGCTTCAGTGCCGAGGTCGCCGGCGCGCTCGCCGCGCTGCCGCCGACCCCGCCCGAGACCGCCGCTCAGGCGCGGTAGCCGATACGGAAACCGCCCCAGTGGCGTCCACGCACGTACACCGGCGCGGAGATGTCGTGCATGATCTCGCCGGTGTCGCGGCGATAGGTCTGGATCAGGAAGGGCAGCTCGTGGGCGCCGCACTGGCGCCCGACCGGGTCCTCGAAGATGCGCTTGGTGCGGTTGTGCAGCAGATCGTGGTCGCGATCGCCGGTCAGCGGCTGGGAGAAGCACTGGTTGTGGGTCGGCACATAGCCGTTGCGGTCACAGCCGATGGCATAGGCGACATGGGCGTTGCTCTTGAGCACCGGCTCCTGCAGTGGTGGGAAGAGCCGGTCGGTGAGCCGGTCGAAGCCGGTGGTGAATTTCTTCGGCTCGGTGTCCGGGATCGGCTGGTAGTCGCTCTCGAACAGGTTGCGCTCGCTGACCTCGCCGTTCTCCAGCGCGCGTTCGAGCTGGTCGCCGATCGCGCGCGCGAGTCGCTGCACCAGCTCGGGCATCTGCTGATGGGTCCGGGTGGCCTGCTCGCCGGCGGCGCCGAGCTGGAAGACCTTGCTGATCTCGTGCAGGTTGGTGGCCAGCCCCTCAAGGGCCTGGACCTCCTGCAACGTCGTCGCGGCGCCCTGGGCGTTGCGCTCGGCCATCTCGCTGATCTCCTGCACATGACTGCTGACGCGCTGGGCCTCGTTGCCCTGTTGGGCGATCTCGACGGCGATGCCGTTGATGCGCTCGAGGGTCCGCGCCGCGCCCTGGTCGATCCCGGTGAGCGCGGCGGCGGCCTGGCTGGCGAGGTCGGCCCCGGACTGGGCCTGGTCACTGCCGGCGCCGATTGCCGCGACCGCCTCGCGGGTCTCGGTCTGGATGGTGGTGATCACCTCGCCGATCTCGGTGGTGGCGGTGGCGGTGCGCTCGGCGAGCTTGCGCACCTCGTCGGCGACCACCGCGAAGCCGCGCCCGGCCTCGCCGGCGCGCGCCGCCTCGATCGCGGCGTTGAGCGCGAGCAGGTTGGTCTGGTCGGCGATCTCGCGGATGGTGCGCACGATCCCGCCGATCTCCTCGGAGCGCTTGCCGAGCGCAGCGATCAGCTGCGCCGAGCGCCCGACCGAGTCGGCGATGCGGGCGATCTCGGCGGCGGCCTCGGAGACGATGCGGCTGCCGTGTTGCGACAGCGTGCGCGCCTCCTCGGCGTCGCTGGCCGAGTCGCGGGCGTGCTCGGCCACCACCTCGACCCCGGCGCTCATCTCGCCGATGGCCTGTGCCATGCGCGCCGAGGCCTCGCCCTGCGCGGCCGAGTCGTCGGCCAGGGCGCGGGCGTTGGCGGCGAGGATGTCGGCCGCCTCGGCGAGACGCTGGGCGTCGTAGAGGACCTTGCCGATGATCCCCTGGAAGCTCTCGATCAGGGCGTTGTAGTGGCGGGCGCAGTGACCGGCGGGGCTGCTCGAGACCGTGGCGCGGCGGGCGAGGTCGCCGTCGGCGCGGGTGCGCGCGAGCAGATCGGCAAAGCCCCTGAGTTCGGCGCCGAGGGTGCGTTCGAGGATCAGCCATGCGGTCGCGCCGAGCAGGAGCGCGAGCACCAGTTGTCCACCGAGGACGGTCATCGATAGGGCGCCGCTCGCCAGCGCGAGCGCGCATCCACCAAGCCCGGACAGGACGCCCAGGGTCATGCCGATCATCCAGAATCGCATATCGAGTGGTCTCATGCTGCCGCGCTTGGTACGCGGTCTTTCGTTGTGGTGGCGTAGACGCCGCTCCTGCCTTGACGTCCTTCTCAGGCGGTCATTCTAGCGGTATCCGTGGATGCTTCGTGTACCCCTGTCGTCGCTTAAACACGAATGCCCACTTAGAGTGCGAGGTTGGTCGCATTGCTCCATCATGGTGCGGTGTCGGTTGGTGCGCTGGCGGTTGATGGGACTGCCGCACCGCGAGGATGCGGGCTGTAATGGATTGGTGCATCAGCGGTTTGGCGTCCTCTCCGCGGGAGGTCGAAAGGGTGCTGGTCTGGATCGTGCTTAATGGCCCCCCGCTGAATTGATCCAAGGGGTTTCCTCGACATGATGCAGCCTTCCCAGGCGGGCACGGATGTGCTCTTTCTACTCGTCGGCGCCGTGATGGTGCTGGCCATGCACGCCGGCTTCGCCTTTCTCGAGGTCGGGACCGTCCGTGCCAAGAACCAGGTCAATGCGCTGGCCAAGATCATGGCCGATTTCGCGGTCTCGACCATCGCCTATTTCTTCATCGGCTACAGCCTCGCCTATGGCATCGACTTCTTCAGCGGCGCCGAGGCGTTGCAGGAGAAGAACGGCTACGAGCTGATGCGCTTCTTCTTCCTGTTGACCTTCGCTGCGGCGATCCCGGCGATCGTCTCCGGCGGCATCGCCGAGCGCGCCCGCTTCTATCCGCAGCTGCTCGCCTCCTTTCTCGTCGTCGGCTTGCTCTATCCGAGCTTCGAGGGCGTGGTCTGGAATGGTGCGTTCGGGGTGCAGGCGTGGCTCGAGACGCACCTCGGCGCGCCCTTCCACGACTTCGCCGGCTCCGTGGTGGTGCACGGTTTCGGCGGCTGGCTCGCCCTGGCTGCGGTGTTGCTGCTCGGGGCGCGTCAGGGGCGCTATCGTCGCGACGGCACCATGCTGGCGCACCCGCCGTCCTCGATCCCCTTCCTTTCGCTCGGCGCCTGGACCCTCACCGTCGGCTGGTTCGGCTTCAACGTGATGTCGGCGCAGAGCGTCGAGGCGGTGAGCGGGCTGGTGGCGGTCAACTCGCTGATGGCGATGGTCGGCGGCATCCTCGCGGCGCTGCTGGCCGGGCGCAAGGATCCGGGCTTTCTCCACAACGGGCCGCTCGCCGGGCTGGTGGCGGTGTGCGCGGGCTCCGACCTGATGCACCCGCTCGGCGCCCTGGCAACCGGCGCCGTGGCCGGGGCGATCTTCGTCTACACCTTCACCCTGGCGCAGAACCGCTGGCGCATCGACGATGTGCTCGGGGTGTGGCCGCTGCACGGGCTCTGCGGCCTCTGGGGCGGACTCGCGGCGGGGATCTTCGGTCTGCCGCTGCTCGGTGGCCTGGGCGGGGTGAGCCTCGCCTCACAGGCCATCGGCAGTCTCGCCGGGGCGCTGTTCGCCTTCGTCGGCGGCGCGCTGGTCTACGGTATGGCCAAGGGGCTGTTCGGCATCCGGCTGAGCGACGAGGAGGAGTATCTCGGCGCCGACCTCAGCATCCACCGCATCACCGCGCAGCCTGACTACAATCGCGGCGAGGTCTGAGCGGCGGTGTCGCGCCGAGCGCCTCGTAGACCCCGTCCCAGAGACGGATACGGGCGCACAGCGCCTCCTCGGCGGCGGTCTCGGCCTCCTCGATGCGGCGCGGGTCGTCATCGCACAGCACCTCGAGCAGGCGCATCGACAGCGGGCCGTGGAAGTCGCTGTCGAGTTCGATGTGGCGTTGCAGATAGGCGTGGAAGATCGGTGCCTGTTCCGGGGTGATCGCCATGTCCTCGAGCAATCGGCGGAACAGCATCGGGATCAGCGTCTCGCGGCCGTGGGCGAGGGCGGCGGCGGCCAGGTGCGGCTTGCCCTCGCGGATGAAGCCGAAGGTGGTCTCGGTGAAGTAGCGCGCCGGCAGCGGCACCAGCTCGGGGTCGTAGAGCAGCGCGTCGAGCGGCTCGCGGGCGAGTCGCTCGACGAAGCGACGGGCGGGCTCGGGGTCGGCGCCGACCTCGGTCATGGCGCGGCAATAGAGTTCGAAGTGGCTGGCATAGAGGGGCGCGGCGGCGGTGGATTCGAGGACGTCGGACTCCTCCTCGAGGACCAGCTGGTTGATGAAGTAGCGCAGCGCCGGGTCGCCCTGTGGCCGCCACGGCAGGTCGGTCGGGGCGAGCTGGCGCTGCAGGTACTTGATCAGCGACATGAAGTCCCACACCGAGTACACGTGGTGCTGCATGAAGGTGCGCAGCTGTCCGATGTCCTCGATGGCGGCATAGATGGGGTGCTGCTCGAGCTGCTGGCGCAGCGGACGGAGATGGTCGAGATCGGGTGATGCCATGCGCCTGTCCTCGTGATCGAATGATTCCTTGGGTCCCGAGACATCACTATAGGCGAGTGCGCGCGATCGGCTCGCGACGGTCGGCAGGGCAGGACGCTAGTGCAAGCGGGTCTCCTGGGCCCAGCGACTGTAGTAGGCCTGCATCAGCGCCCTGACCGGCTCGGGGTAGTCGTGCGTCTCCATCTGCTCCATGCCCTCGCGGAAGAACCCCGGCGCGAGCTCCGGGGCCAGCTCGATGAGCGCCTCGAAGGCCTCGTGCATCAGGGGCGGCTGCTGGGTGCGGGTGGCGACGATGGCGCGGTTGTAGAGCAGCACCCGCCAGGCGCGCGCGGCCTCGGGGCCGGCCGGGTCCTGGAGGCGCTCGGTGCCGATGCCGTCGAGGATCTCGGAGATCAGCCGGTGCAGGGCCACCAGTTCATCGGGGTCGGCGGTGGTGTTGGCCAGTCCGGCGGCGGCGTCGACCAGTGGTGCGGGGCGCAGCAGTTCGCCGCCGTGGCGCAGCACCCAGCAACTCAGTGGCAGCGCCAGGGTGCTGACGCGACGGGCCAGCGTCGGCAGTTGCAGTGCGCGGGCGATTGCGGCGAGCTCGGCGAGCAGGTCGAGCCCGTGAACGAGTCGCTGGGTGAGCGCGCGCTCGCGGGCGCAGAGACCGAATTCGCCGTCTCGCGCCGGCTCCAGCGCGGAGGTCTCGAGGGTGACGAGCAGCCGGTCGAGCGCCTCGAGCGGCACGTCGGGATCGTTCTCGGGCGGGTTGGTCGCGCGCTCGAAGGCGTCACGGATCTCGTCGCCGATCTCGGTGAGGCACTGGGCGATGCGGGACAGGTCGACCGGGGCTAGCATGCTGGGATGATCCTCGCGCGGATGAGTCGGGATGATGGTGTCGCCAAGCCGACGCCACCTCCGCGCCCGCCTTGCGGTAGACTAGCATGATGACCCCGATTCCCGATCTGCACACCCATTCGATCGCCTCCGATGGAACCCTGACCCCAGGCGCGTTGGTCGAGCGCGCGGTACGCGCCGGCCTGACGACCTTGGCGCTGACCGATCACGATACCACCGCCGGGGTCGGGGAGGCCGCCGCCGCGGCCGCCGGCCACGGGTTGACGCTGGTCCCCGGGGTCGAGGTCTCGGTCACCTGGAACGCCCGTACCATCCATGTGGTAGGGCTCAACGTCGACCCTGTCAACCCCGAGCTTGCAGAGGGGCTGGCGCGATTGCGCGCGTTTCGTGACTGGCGCGCCGAGGAGATCGGCCGGCGGCTGGCCAGGCACGGCATCCAGGGCGCCTACGAGGGCGCGCGGGCGTACGCCGGGGGCAACCTGATCGGGCGCACCCACTTCGCCCGTTTTCTCGTCGAGCAGCGTCTGGCCGCCGACACCGGAGACGTGTTCAAGCGCTTTCTCACCACCGGCAAGCCGGGGCACGTCGCCGGCGACTGGGCGAGCCTGGAGGCTGCGGTGGGCTGGATCCGCGCCGCCGGCGGTCAGGCGGTGATCGCCCACCCCGCGCGCTACCGGCTCACCCGCACCAAGCTGCTGCAGCTGATCGGCGAGTTCCGCGAGCACGGCGGTTGCGGTATCGAGGTGGTGACCAGCAGTCACAGCCGCGACGAGATCTTCACCTTCGCCCGTCATGCCCGCGAGCAACGCCTGCTGGCCTCGGCGGGTTCGGATTATCACGGTCCCGAGCAGCCCTGGCTGATGCTCGGGCGGTTGCCACCGCTGCCCGACGGGTGCATCCCGATCTGGCGTGATTGGTCGTCGTGCGCCGTCCCCGCCGGCGCCGCGCGCGCGACCTGTTAAGGACACAGAGATGGCGCAGTTCTTCCAGATTCATCCGGTCAACCCGCAACCGCGGCTGATCCGTCGCGCGGTGGAGATCCTGCTCGAGGGCGGGGTAATCGTCTATCCCACCGACTCCTCCTACGCGCTCGGCTGCCAGCTCGGCGAGAAGTCGGCGATGGAGCGCATCCGGCGCATCCGCCGACTCGACGACAAGCACAACTTCACCCTGGTCTGTCGCGATCTCTCCGAGATCACCACCTATGCCAAGATCGACAACCAGGCCTTCCGTCTGCTCAAGTCGCTGACCCCCGGACCCTATACCTTCATCCACCACGCCACCAAACAGGTGCCGCGCCGACTGCTCCATCCCAAACGCAAGGCGATCGGCATCCGCGTACCGGACAACGAGATCTGTCGCGCGCTGCTCGGCGAGCTCGATCAGCCGATCCTCAGCTCGACGCTGATCATGCCCGATGACGAGCACCCGCTGACCGACCCCTACGACATGCGCGAGCTGCTCGACAAGCATGTCGACCTGGTCATCGACGGCGATTTCTGCGGCCTCGAGCCGACCACGGTGATCGACATGACCGCCGAGCCCCCCGAGGTCGTGCGCCAGGGCAAGGGCGAAGCCGCGCCGCTGAACTGAGTCCGCGATCATGGAAACGCTCAATCATCTCCAGTGGCTGGCGGTGCTGGCCCTTCCGGTGCTGTTCGCGATCACCGTGCACGAGGCCGCCCACGGCTGGATGGCCAGCCGGCTCGGGGATCGCACGGCGTGGATGCTGGGGCGGGTGACCTTCAACCCGCTGCGCCACATCGACCCCATCGGCACCCTGCTGGTGCCGGCGCTCACCTTCGTGCTGGTCGGCTTCCTCTTCGGCTGGGCCAAGCCGGTGCCGGTGGTCTATCGCAACCTGCGCCGGCCGCGTCGCGACATGGCCCTGGTCGCGCTCGCCGGCCCCGGCGCCAACCTGTTGATGGCGCTGGGCTGGGGGCTGGTGATCGAGTTCGGGCTGTGGCTGGGGCCAGAGACGGCCTGGGCGGCGTTGCCGCTGGTCTACATGGGCGCGGCCGGGGTGCTGATCAATGTCTTCCTCATGGTGCTCAACCTGTTCCCGCTGTTACCCTTGGACGGTGGGCGTGTACTGAATGCGCTGCTGCCGCCGTCCCTGGCGCTGTGGTTTGCTCGACTCGAACCCTTTGGTCTGATCATCCTGCTGGTCCTCCTGGTCACCGGCGTGCTCGGCGCGATCCTGCTGCCACTGGTCGCCGACACCGTCGCCCTGCTACCGGGCGCGAGGGTCGTCATGGAACTGTTTTTCGTCTGACGCGAGGCCGTTAATCCTTGAATTCCGTCTCCGCACAACACTCGCGCGTCCTCTCCGGGATGCGCCCGACCGGCCGACTCCATCTCGGTCATTATCACGGCGTGCTCAAGAACTGGGTCGAACTCCAGCACGAGTACGATTGCTACTTCTTCATCGCCGACTGGCACGCGCTGACCACGGCCTACGAGGATCCCACCGCGATCCCGGCCAACATCTGGGAGATGGCGATCGACTGGCTGGCCGCCGGTGTCAATCCCGGCGCCGCGACCCTGTTCGTGCAGTCACGGGTGCCCGAGCACGCCGAGCTGCACCTGCTGCTGTCGATGATCACCCCGCTGGGCTGGCTCGAGCGGGTGCCGACCTACAAAGACCAGCAGGAGCGGCTCAAGGAACTCGACCTGGCCACCTACGGTTTCCTCGGCTACCCGCTGCTGCAGAGCGCCGACATCCTCATCTACAAGGCCGGCCAGATCCCGGTCGGTGAGGACCAGATCGCCCACGTCGAACTCACCCGTGAGGTGGCACGCCGCTTCAACCACATCTATGGTCGCGAGCCCGACTTCGAGGAGAAGGCCGAGGCGGCGCGGCGCAAGATGGGCAAGAAGAACGGCAAGCTGTTCGACAAGCTCCGCCGCGCCTATCAGGAGCAGGGTGATCAGGAGGCGCTGGAGGTGGCGCGCGCGCTGCTCGAGGGCCAGGCCAACATCACCATGGCCGATCGCGAGCGGCTGTTCGGCTATCTCGAGGGCGGTGGTCGCGAGATCCTCCCCGAGCCCCAGCCGCTGCTGACCAAGGCCTCGCGGATGCCCGGACTGGATGGCCAGAAGATGTCCAAGTCCTATGGCAACACCATCTCGCTGCGCGACCGTCCCGAAGAGGTCGAGAAGGCGATGCGCACCATGCCCACCGACCCGGCGCGGGTGCGCCGTACCGATCCGGGCGACCCGGAGAAGTGCCCGGTGTGGCAGTTCCACCAGGTCTATTCCGACCCGGCGGTGTGCGACTGGGTGCAGCAGGGCTGCCGTTCGGCCGGGATCGGTTGCCTCGAGTGCAAGCAGCCGGTCATCGATGCCGTCTGTGCCGAATTGAAGCCGATCCAGGCCCGTGCCGAGGAGTTCGCCGCCCAGCCCGAGCTGGTGCGCAGCATCCTCAACGAGGGCTGCGAGAAGGCCCGTGACGTCGCCCGCGAGACCCTCGAAGAGGTCCGTCACGCGATGTCGCTGGTGATGGTCTGAGCCGCCTCCGGTCACGCGCCGGCACGCACGTCGATCGGATGTCCATGGATCGAGCCGGGGAGGCCCGTGTGCGTACGGGCGACGCGTCCGCCCCGCTGCCCGCTGAGGGTGGCGGGGAGGCGGGCGCGCCTCTCGCCCTGATCCGGGGGACGCCGGTCTTGACGCTGCCGCAGGATCTCTACATCCCGCCCGATGCGCTGGAGGTCTTTCTCGAGACCTTCGAGGGACCGCTCGACCTGCTGCTCTATCTGATCAAGCGTCAGAACCTCGACATCCTCGACATCCCCATCGCCGACATCACCGCGCAGTACATGGAGTATGTCGAGCTGATGAGCGAGCTGCGCCTCGAGCTCGCCGCCGAGTATCTGCTGATGGCCGCGATGCTCGCCGAGATCAAGTCGCGCATGCTGCTGCCGCGCCCGGCAGCTGCCGAGGACGAGGAGAGCGATCTCGACCCGCGCGCCGAACTGGTGCGCCGGTTGCTCGAGTACGAGCGCTTCAAGCGCGCCGCGCAGACGATCGACGCCCTGCCGCGACTCGAACGCGACCTCTTCCCGGTCGCCGCCGAGCTGCCGCCGACCGAGATCCGTCGGCTGCCGCCGCCGGTCGAGCTCGACGAGCTGATCTGCGCGCTGCGCGCGGTGCTGGCGCGGGCCGATCTCTATGTCAGTCACCGGGTCGAGCGCGAGTCGCTGTCGCTGCGCGAGCGCATGTCGATGGTGCTCGAGCGGCTCGGTGGCGGCGGTTTCCGGCGCTTCACCGAGCTGTTCGACCTCACCGAGGGCCGCGCCGGCGCGGTGGTGACCTTCCTTGCGGTGCTCGAGCTGGTCAAGAGCGCGACCCTGGAGCTGGTCCAGCCCGAACCCTTCGCCCCGATCCACGTCCGGCTGCGCGACAGCGGCGCCGACGAGAGCCAGGAACACGATGACGCCACAGCGGCTTAAACAGATCGTCGAGGCGGCGCTGTTCGCCGCCGACGCCCCGGTGAGCAGCGAGCGGCTGCTGCAGCTGTTCGAGGACCACGAGCGCCCCGCGCGCGGGGTGCTCGATCGCGTCCTGGTCGAGCTTGCCGAGGACTATGCCGAGCGCGGCATCGCCCTGGTCGAGGTCGCCAGCGGCTGGCGCGTGCAGGTGCGCGCCGAACTCGCCCCCTGGGTCGGGCGGCTGTGGGAGGAGCGTGCGCCGCGTTACTCGCGCGCGCTGCTCGAGACCCTGGCGCTGATCGTCTATCGTCAGCCGATCACCCGGGGCGAGATCGAGGAGATCCGCGGCGTCTCGGTCAGCACCAACATCATCCGCACCCTGCTCGAGCGCGAGTGGGTGCGGGTGGTGGGGCATCGCGACGTCCCCGGTCGGCCGGCGCTCTATGCCACCACCCGACGCTTTCTCGACTACTTCGGGCTGCGCTCGCTCAACGAGCTGCCGCCCTTGGCCGAGATCCGCGAACCGGAGCTATTGTTCAACGAGGAGTTGGCGCTCGAGGCGCCGCCCCAACCCCATTCCACGTCCCAGGAGACCGCGCGTGCGGTCCCGGAGCAACACAACGATGAAGAATGACCGACGCCCGGGTCCTCGGGTGCCACAGGAAGAGCCGGTGCGGCTGCAGAAGCTGCTCGCCGAGGCCGGTCTCGGCTCGCGCCGCGAGATCGAGGGCTGGATCACTGCCGGGCGGGTACGCGTCAACGGCGAGCTGGCCACGCTCGGCGATCGCGCCACCCGCGCCGACCGTATCCGCGTCGACGGGCGCGACGTGCGGCTGCAACGTCAGCGCGACATCGAGCGCCAGGTGATCGTCTACCACAAGCCCGAGGGCGAGGTGGTCACCCGTCGCGACCCCGAGGAGCGCGCCACGGTGTTTCGCCGGCTGCCACGTCCCAAGCAGGGGCGCTGGATCGCCGTCGGGCGGCTCGACATCAACACCTCCGGGCTGATCCTGTTCACCACCGATGGCGAGCTGGCCAACCGGCTGATGCACCCCTCGCGCGAGCTCGAGCGCGAGTACGCGACGCGTATCCTCGGCGAGCCGAGCCCGGAGACGCTGGCCCAGCTCACCCAGGGCATCGAGCTCGAGGACGGTCCGGCGCGCTTCGACCATATCGAGTCGCGCGGCGGCAGCGGCGCCAACCGCTGGTATCACGTGGTGTTGCACGAGGGGCGCAACCGCGAGGTGCGGCGGCTGTGGGAGGCGGCGGGGTTGACCGTCAGCCGGTTGATCCGGGTGCGCTACGGCAACATCGAACTCGGTCGGCGGCTGTTCCCGGGGAACTGGCGACCGCTCGACGAGCAGGAACTCAACGGTCTGCTGACCCTCGTCGGCATGGCGCCGTCGCGCCCGCCGCGCCGCGGTCCGGGTGGCGGACCACGGCGTCGGGGCTGAACGCGCCGCTCAGTAGTGCGGCGGTGGCGGCTCGTCGGAGGGTGCGCCGCCCGTCTGATCATCGCGCGCGCTGAGCGCGGAGCTGATCCAGGCGCGGACCTTGGCGAGTTCCTCGCGCAACGCGTCGATCTCGGTCTGCTGACGGGTGACCACCGCGTTGAGCTGCTTGAGGTCGTCTTCCTGGTAGGTCAGGCGCAGCTGCAGCTCGGTGATGGCCTCGTCCTGGGGTGTGATCTCGGTCATAGGTAGAGCAGGATGGTGAAGTAGTGACTGATGCTGCCGGCGAGCACGAACAGGTGCCAGATGCCGTGGCACCAGGGGAAGCGATCGTCGAGGACGTAGAAGATCACGCCCACGGTATAGAAGAGCCCCCCGGCGAGCAGCCACCAGAAACCGGCCGCCGGTAGCGCCGCGATCAGCGGGTCGAGCGCGAACACCACCAGCCAGCCCATCGCCAGATAGATCAGGATCGGCAGCACCCGTGCGCCCTTGCGCGGCAGCGATTCGAGGATCATGCCGATCACCGCCAGCCCCCAGACCGCGCTGAACAGCCACCAACCGACGCTGCCCTGCAGTGCGAGCAGGGTGAAGGGCGTATAGGTCCCCGCGATCAGCAGATAGATCGCATGATGATCGAGCATGCGGAAGATCTGCTTGGCGCGTCCGCGCAGGCTGTGGTAGAGGGTCGAGAACAGATAGAGCAGGAACAGCGTGACCCCATAGATGGTCAGGCTCGAGATCCGTACCGCGCCGCCCTCGGTGCTGGCGAGGGTGATCATCACGGTGACCCCGATCAGGGCGAGCACCGCGCCCACCAGATGTGTGATGCTGTTGAAGCGTTCTCCTGCGTACACGATTCACCCTTAACTTTGGCGCTGATGACCTCGCGAGATGCGTGGTCGTTGCGATGAGACATGGTTCGACACCACCCCCGCGGCCGCGCCTGGACGTGGAGTGTGACGGGCCGAGGAGGGAGTGGCTGAGTGCGACTGCATTATTACACAGCCGGGCGCGGATGCCAGACCGTGCGGGCAGCCGCCAGCGGTTAGCTACCAGCCGCCAGCCGCCAGCCGCCAGCCGCCAGCCGCCAGCCGGGAGGGATTGAACCGCGAAGCCGCGAAGGACGCGAAGGGAAAGCTAACAGCGTCCAGCCGCCAGCCACCAGTGGGCGTTCTTCTTCCCGCCGTCGCCGCAGGACACCAGCCGCTGCCGCCATCATCCGCGCCAACCCTCCCCACTGGCGGCTGTCGGCTGGTGGCTGGTGGCTGGACGCTGAGCGCCACCAGCTTCCGTTGGGCGTTCTTCGACACCGCGCAACATCGAATCCCTTTGCGTCCTTCGCGCCTTCGCGGTTCAATCCCCCTGGTAGCTGGTAGCTGGTAGCTGGTAGCTGGTAGCTGGTAGCTGGTAGCTGGTAGCTGGTAGCTGGTAGCTGGTAGCTGGTAGCTGGTAGCTGGTAGCGGTAACGAGGTGGTCATGACCGAGTCATCGGATCAACAGGACGGCGAGGGCTGGCGCGCGCGCTGGCGGCGTGTGCGCGAGGTGCTGCTCGACCCCCGGGTCGACGAGGCGGCGCTCGAGCGCACCCTGGCCGCGGCGCGCGAGCGCCATCCACCGCCGGTGGTGTGGCTGGTGGGCAAGACCCAGTCGGGCAAGAGCTCGATCGTGCGCACGCTCACCGCGAGCAGCGCCGCCGAGGTCGGCGACGGCTTCCGTCCCTGCACCAGGACCGCGCGGCTCTACGACTTCCCCGCCGAGCTGCCGCTGGTGCGCTTCCTCGACACCCGCGGGCTCGGCGAGATCGACTACGACCCGGCCGAGGACATCCGCTTCTGCGAGTCGCAGTCGCATCTGCTGCTGGCGGTGATGAAGGTCGCCGATCCCGATCAGCAGGCGGTGCACGCGGTGTTGCGTGAGGTCCGTCGGCGCCACCCCGAGTGGCCGGTGGTGATCGCCCAGACCGGGTTGCACGAACTCTATGCGCGGGTCACCGATCCGCACCCGACACCCTATCGGTTCGACCACGACCCCTGGCCGATGGACCTGCCGAACGATCTGGTCCGGGCGCTGCGCGCCCAGCGCGACGCGCTCGGCGAGCTGCCGGGGACGGCCGAGGTGCGTTGGGTGGCGATCGATCTGACCCTGCCGGAGGACGGCTTCGCGCCACCGGACTACGGTATCGAGGCGCTGTGGTCGGCACTCGACGGGGTCTCCAGTCTGCGTCTGACCGAGCTGCTGCGGGCCGATCCCGAGGTGCGCGACCTGTTCGCGCGCAGCGCCCATCCGCACATCGTCGGCTATGCCCTGACCGCGGCCGGGGTCGGTGCGCTGCCGGCGGTCGACCTGGTCGGGGTGCCGGCGATCCAGGCCAAGCTGTTGCAGAGCCTCGCTGCGCTCTACGGCCAGCCTTGGTCGCGGCGCGAGATCAGCGAATTCCTCGGCCTGCTCGGCATCGGCGTGGGCGCGGCCTATGCCACTCATGTCGCCGGGCGCGCCCTGGTCAAGCTGGTGCCCGGGCTCGGCCAGACGCTCGGCGCGCTGTGGGGGGCGAGCGCGAGCGGCGCCACCACCTATGCCCTGGGCAAGGCCGCCGGGGCCTATTTCAACGATCGTCGTCACGGCGTCGAGACCCAGGCGCGGGCGCTGCGCGCGCGCTTCGCCGCCGAGCTCGAGCGCGGACGGGCGCTGGTCGGTCGGGGGCGGCGATGAATCCGCTGTTGCGCTGGGTGGGGCGCTGGCGCGCGCTGGCGCTGGCGTTCTGGGCGCTGCCGCCGCTGGCGTTGCTGCTCGCCGGTGGCTGGTGGCTCTATCAGCAGGGCATGGTGTTCTACTGGCTGCTCGGCGGGGCGCTCTGCGTGCTGCTCGGGCACGGGCTGATGCTGCTCGCGGCGCGGCGCGAGCGCGCCTGTCTGGACGCGGCCCACACCGGGCCCGACCCCGACTGGACCCCGGGCGGAGTCGACGCCTGGGCGGTGGTCGAGCAGCAGCTCGCCGAGCTGCGCCCGGAGGACTGGCCGCTGGGCGAGGGCATGCGTCTGGGGCTGCTCGGCCAGCAGACCCTGGAGCGGGTCGCCCGTCACTTCCACCCCGAGGTCGAGCAGCCGCTGCTCGAGCTGACCCTGCCGCATGCCCTGTTGGTGATCGAGCGCGCCAGCCACGACCTGCGTCTCAGCGTGACCGAGCAGATCCCCTTCAGCCACACCCTCACCCTCGGCATGCTGGCGCGGCTCTATCGCTGGAAGGGCTTCGCCGAGCGTCTCTACGGGCTCTATCGCGCCGGGCGCTGGGTGGCCAGTCCGACCAGCGCGTTGCTCGCCGAGGCGCTGTCGCGGCTACGCAGCCGCGGCTATGCGCTGGCGCGCGACGAGCTCTATGCCTGGGTGCTGCGCGAGTACGTGCGCAAGGTCGGTTATTACGCCATCGCCCTCTACAGCGGTCGGCTCTCGCTCGACGAGACGCCGGGTGCGGCGCCGCCGCGCCTCGATGAATCGGCGCGCGACCTCGACCGGTCCGAGCGCGAGTCCGAGGCCGACGAGCCGCTGCGCATCCTGGTGCTCGGGCGCGCCAACGCCGGCAAGTCGAGCCTGATCAATGCGCTCTTCGGCAGCCTGCGTCTGGCCACCGACGCCTTGCCCGGCACCACCCGGGAGCCGACCCCGCTGCGTCTCGAACGCGACGGTCTGGCGCTGGGGTTGGTGCTCGACACCCCGGGGCTGGAGCAGCTCGACGACGCGGCGCTGCACGCCGCGGCCGACACCGCCGACATGCTGCTGTGGGTGAGCCCGGCGCACCGCCCCGATCGCGCCACCGAACGCGCGCGACTCGATGCCCTGCGCGCCCATCTCGCCGCGCGTCCCGAGCGTCCGGCGCCGCCGCTGCTGCTGGTGCTCTCGCACATCGATCGGTTGCGCCCGGTGCGCGAGTGGGCGCCGCCTTATGATCTCAACAGCGCCGCTCGTCCCAAGGCGGCCAACATCCGCGCCGCGCTCGAGCACGCGAGCACCGATCTCGCCGTGCCGCTGCCCGATGCCGTCCCGGTGGCGCTGCTGCCCGAGACGGCCTACAACGTCGATGACGCACTGTGGTCGGCCCTGCTCGGGCGGCTCGATCGCGCCAGCCGCGCGCGGCTGCTGCGGGTGCGCGGCGCGCGCCAGGGCGGGGAGGATTGGCGCCTGCTGCGCCGCCAGCTCGCCAACGCCGGGCGCATCCTGTTGCGCTGGCCGGGTGGCGGGCGCGACTGAGCCGGCCTCAGCCCGGCGGCAGCAGGATCTCCACCCGTTCGGCCCCGGCCCGCCCGGCGAAGAACTCAATGTCCTCGGCGATGGCACGCCAGCACTCCGGCTCGATCCGCGCGAGCGGGCCGGTGGCGGTGGCGCGGTAGTGCAACCGCCCGTCGCGCAGCGTGATGTCGATGCCGAGCTGCACCGCGGCGGCGGGGGCCCTCGCCGGTCTGAGCGCGAGTCTGAGCGCGCAGGCATTGGTCGCCAGCCGTGGCGCCAGGGTCTCGACCTGTGCCAGGCGGCAGCCGGGCTCGGCGCTGCGCAGGCGTAGCGCGTGGGCGAGTTCGCGCTCGCAGAAACGCTGCATCGCCCGCTCGATCCCGTGCACCCGACGCTGGGCCTCGTGTACCCGCCAGGGTGCCGCGCGCTCGTCGCGGAGTTGCTCGCGCAGCACCCGACGCAGCCGGTCGAAGGCCTTGGGCTGGGTGCCGCTGTGGATCCCCCGACGCAGCATCGCGCGCATGTTCTCGCCGTGCTCGCCGATCACCGCCGGCTCGATCCCCGGGCGCAGGGCCGGCCCCGAGCGCGGGTGGTTGGCGGCATAGATCTTCCAGTTCTCCTTCAGCTCCCAGACCAGGAAGCCGGCCAGCCCCGGCAGCAGCAGCACGGTGAGGGTGGCGAAGGGGTAGGCGATGAGCTTCGGCAGTACCGACTCGGTGAGCGCCACCAGCACCCCGGTGATCGCCGGCAGGAAGGGTAGCAGCAGCTTGTGGGCGATGGTGACCAGCGGGAAGTGCTTGATCGGGTTGACCTGGGGCTCGACCAGCACGGTGACGTAGAACTGGATCAGTGACTGCATCAGGTTCCACAGCGGCGCCAGCAGCGACTTGAGCAGCAGCTCGGGCAGCGACTCGGCGAGATGGTGGCTGAGCAGTTCCTCGATGCGATGCAGCCCCTGCTGGAAGCGCCGGGTGAACTCCTTGAAGAAGTCGAGCAGGGCCTTGACCAGCCCGATCACCAGGGTCTGGTTGACGCGGCGCAGAAAGCCGCCGAGCGCGCTCACCGTCTGATCGACCAGCCGCCGCCCGAGCGGGGTGTTGTTGATCAGGATGCCGAGGGTGAAGGCCAGCCCGAACAAGGGTGCGCCGGGCTCGATGGCGAGCCCCTCGACCAGGCCGGCCAGCCCGATCAGCGGCAGCAGCGCCAGGGTGCCGGTGAGCAGCGGGCGCAGCAGGTTGTGGTCGAGCGCGCGGATGGCGCGGGTGGCGAGCAGGTTGGCCATCGGGCGCCAGCGCAGCAGCCGTCGCACCCCGTCGAACAGCAACAGTCGCAGCAGGGTGCCGAGCCCCTGCCAGAGGGCGATGAAGAACCGCCGGCCAATGCGGGTGTAGACGCCGAGGTTGACCATCAGTGCCACCAGGGCGACCAGCCACAGCGGTGCCAGCTCGGGGTGGCTCTCGGGCGGGACGAGCAGGCCGACGAGCAGGTCGAGGGTCTTGAGACCGAGGAAGGCCAGCCCGAAGGGCAGCAGCAGGTGGCGCATCGCCAGGCGTCCGCCGGGGGTGCCGAAGAGCGGCGCACTGAGCTGTTGCAGGCCCTTGATATAGAGTTCGCCGGGCTTGTAGAGGCCGGGCAGGGCGCGGGCGGCGGCGCGGTCGAAGCGCGCCAGACGATCGCCGCCGAGCAACTCGCGAGGACCGGGGTCGGGCAGGCGCAGGGTGTTGCGCGCGACGATGTCGCGCACATCGGTGAAACGCAGGTGGCGGCGGTGCTCGATGACATCGAGCAGCTCGCAGAGGAGCTTGTGCGCGGCGACCCGCTGACGGTGGTCGTCGGGGGTGAAGCCGGCCTCGTCGAGGATCCGCACGAGATGGGGGCGCAACTGGGTCTGCAATCGCTCGCTGTGACGCGCCGAGAGGGTGCGCAGCGGCGCGGCGCAGCGCTCGACCTCGGCCACCGTCCAGCCGATGCCGTCGAGTCTCGCCAGCCCGGTGTCGAGCGCGTGCAACGCCTTCAGCGTCGACTGGAAGGGGAGGATCTGGCGCAAGGGCTGGCGTCCGCCGCTCAATATCCAGCGCAAGGGCCGCAGTCGATAGTAGGTGGCGCGGCCCTCGTGCAGCACCTGCTCGAGCATCCGCAGCTGTGCCCGGGCGGCGCGGCAGCTGGCACCGTGGCGGTCCTCCTCGATCAGCCGGGCGATCAGCGCGCGCAGCGCCTGGGCCTCGCCCGGCGGCAGCTTCCAGCGCACCGCGATGAGGTCACCGAGTGCCTGGCGGGCGCGATCGATGCGGCGCGCGATGATCCGGGCGATCTGCTCGGCATCGGGCGCGCAGGGCTGGCCCATGCGCTGGAACAGCCGCTCGGCGTTGACCAGTTGCCACAGGGTCAGCGCATAGCGGTCGTTGAGTTCGGCGCGCTGGGCCATGCGGATGGCATGACGGAACAGCATCAGGTAGGGCGCCATCAGCACCGCCGGCAGCCCGCGGGTGCGCCGCTCGAGACGCAGCCCGAGGGCGAGCAGCGCGGCGAGCAGTGGACCCAGGGCGTTGAGCAGCCAGTCGCGCAGGCGCTGGTTCCAGCGCTGTCGGGGCAGCTGCGAGCCCTGATGGAGCGCGGCCAGGCAGGCCGAGTGCAAGGTGGCGGTGCGCGCGGGCGGCGCGCTGGCCGGTGTCGCCGGGGTCCGCGGCGCGGGCGGTGGCAGCGGGGCGCATACCCTCAGCCCCGGGTCGCCGGTGCCATAGGGCAGGGCGGTGGGCAGTGGCAGTTGGCGCGGCGCCTCGCCACAGGCGCGATCGGGGCGGGTGCGCGCGAGCAGCGCCGTGAGCCGGTCGCCGTCGGGGTCGAGATCGAGGGTCGCGAGCCAGGCATCGAGCGCCGCCCAGTCGGCGATCGCCGGGAACAGGAAGCCGCGCGTCCCCGGGGCGAAGCGGTGGAGCCGGACGAGCAGGGCGACGAAGGCGCGGCAGACGAGCGGGTCGGCGATGCCCTGGGGGATCAGCCCGTCGCGCCCCAGCACCTCGCGGATCTCGGCGAAGGCGCCGGCGCCGATCAGCTCGATGAGCGTGGCGGTGGCGCGGGTCGGCACCTGCTCGCCGGCGAGCTGCCAGGCGCGCGCCACCTCGGCCTCGAAGCGCCGGCCCCAGTAGTCGCGCAGCAGCCGCACGAACCCGGCACGGTCGAATCGCTGCTCGGGCGGGATCGGCAGCAGGATCACCTCGGCGGGCAGGTCGAGGCCCTCGATCACCGCCAGCGCCTCGGGGTTCTCGGTCTCGAGCCCGTGGAGGAAGTCGGCGCAGGGCATCAGCGCATAGATCGGCTCGGGGATGGAGCCTTCGTAGCCATGGGGACCGAGCTGCTTGGCCACCAGCCGCTCGATGGCGCGGGGGTGGAAGAGGAACACGCCTTCGGTGGGGCGGAGGACGCGGGAGCGGAAGGCGCGGGCGGTGCCGTCGTCGTCGGTGGGTTGCGACACGGTTGAGGTCATGCGCTCGGGGTGGAATGTTGACGGGAACGGCGCCGGATTCGACCGGCCGCCGTTCCGATGGTTCGCGCCGGGACGCCGATCAGCCTCGCACCGGTCCCTGGAGGATGCCCTGTTCGCCCTCGCTCTTGGCGATCAGCACCGCGCCGCAGGAGTCGCCGAAGACGTTCACCGAGGTGCGCATCATGTCGAGGATGCGGTCGACGGCGAGGATCAGACCGATGCCCTCGAGCGGCAGGCCGACGGCGGCGAGGATGATCGAGATCGCCACCAGGCTCGCCGCCGGGATCCCGGCCACCCCGATCGAGGTGGTCAGCGCCAGCAGTACCACGGTGATCTGGGTGGCGAGCCCGAGTTCGATGCCGTAGGCCTGGGCGATGAAGATGACCGCCACGCACTCGTAGAGCGCGGTGCCGTCCATGTTGACGGTGGCGCCGAGCGGCAGCACGAAGCTGGTGGTGCGGTTGGACACCCCGGCGTTCTTCTCCAGCGACTCCATGGTCAGCGGCAGGGTGGCCGAGGAAGAGGCGGTGGAGAAAGCGGTGAGCAGCGCGGCGCTCATCGCCTGATAGTGACGCAACGGGTTGAAGCCGGCGAGCAGCAACAACAGCGGCAGGGTGATGAAGAAGTGGATGCCGAGCGCGGCGACCACGGTGAGGAAGAACAGCGCCAGCGGGCCGAAGACCTCGATCCCCGAGTCGGCGACGGTCTTGGCCACCAGGGCGAAGACCCCGAGCGGGGCGAAGCGCATGATGAGGTCGGTGATCCGCATCATGATCGCGAACATGCCGCTCCAGAAGTCGGATTGGACCTTGGCGTGATCGCCTTCGATGCGGGTGAGATAGTAGCCGTAGAGCAGGCTGAAGAAGATCAGCCCGAGCATCTGGCCGGCACTGGCGGCGGCGACCACGTTGGTCGGGATCATGCGCAGGAAGACCTCGACGATGTCGCCGGCGTCCTTGTCGGCGAACTGCGCCTCGAACCCGGCGCGCTCGGCGCTCAAGCCGAAGACCTCCTGGGCCGAGCCCTCGACCACCCCGGGTTGCAGCAGGTTGACCACGAACAACCCGGCAAGCACCGCCAGCAGGGTGGTGAGCACGTAGTAGCCGATGGTCTTGGCCCCCAGACGCCCGAGATTGCGCGAGCCGCCGATGCCCGAGACGCCGACGATGATGGAGGAGACCACCAGGGGTACAATCAGCATCTTCAGGGCATTTAGGAACAATTGCCCGATGAAGTCGAAGATCGAATAGACGCTGACCCCGAGCAGGGTGGCCTCGCGACCGGCCAGCAGGCCGGCCGCGATGGCCAGGACGAGGGCGATGAGGATCTGCCAGTGGAGCTTGAGTTTGAAAAAGGCCATCGATGCCTCCGGCGTCGATCGGGTTGCCTGCCGGTGCGTCACCTGCGGGGCACCGCATCCCGATCGCTGTTCTAGTGATTAGGTCCTTGATCAGGCGTTGTTTTTCTTGCGTTTCGGGCGGTCGCGCGCGAGCGGTCCCGAGGGGACGGGTGGGTCGTTTCGCAGTCCCCGTGCGGTGGCGCGTCGATCATCGTCCCAACAATCGATCGCGCACTGACGGTGCGAGTCGCGGTATGTTCGGGGGTTGGACGCCCGAGTCCGCGGCGGAGCCGCTCCCAGGAGCGCGCCCAGCGAGCGGGTACGCGGCGGCGAGCGTCCGATTGATTCCGTCTCGGGAATCGATCAGCATCCCGGTGATGGCCAGTGGATCGCCGTTGGCCGCCACCGGGGGAGATCGTCTGCGTGCGGGATCATAGCATGGCTTCGTCAATGGTCCCGGCCGTGGCGGTGCCGTATGGAAACATCAGGCCGCGGGATGGATATGTCATCCGCGGCGTTCACACTGGAGCGATGACTGTCGACCATGCACTACCGAGTCTTTTATCTGTTCGAACGGGCGGGTGAGGCCGTCTCCTCGGCCAGCGCGGTGGAGATGAGCGCGCGGGCGATTCGCGAGCAGCTGCTACCGCGACTGCAGAGTGAGGACGACTATCTGGGGATCATCGATACCGACGAGAACGTGCTGCAGATCCTCTTCGAGCCCGCCGCATCGCGTTACTGGGTCGAGCTGCCGATCGATGCCGCCAAGGCCTCCTACGGCCGCCACATGGCGCTCGAGGAGCTCGAGGAGCTGATGCAGTGCCTGCCGCAGGTCTTCGACCGCGCGGCCATTCCGGGGCTCGAGTACCGCCCCTGGTGAGCTGGGTTCATCATCCGGCGCGACATCGCCCGCCATACGCGGCGGGCGATGTCGGCGCCCATGGTGGGACCGCGCTTGCCGCCCCTGTCCGGTGGTCGCTAAGATAGCCCGGACTGAGGCCGTCACCCCTGCTCGACAAGGACGATGCGCCGGTAGAGCATAAAGGATGACGGCGGCGTGCACTCGGTCTGCCCGTGACCGCCGCGATCTGCTCGATGTACATCCGGCAGGCATGTGGTATTGCGCTGTGTCGTACCCCCTCGCCCATATCGGTCGCGTCCCCTCCAGACTCCCCCAGTCAGGTCCAGGCACTGCCGTCACCCCCATGCGCGGGTGCTCTGTGTATGGCGTTGAGACCATGCGCGGCATTGCTGCGTACTTGTGGACCTCCGTGCCATCGATCAGATGGCATCCGCTGTCCGGTATGGCGGCGTGGTGCGCTGTTGCCCGGTGACCACCCGTCTTCGAGAGTCTCCATTCCCTTCCTAGGTCCCTGTGATGTTCCGATCCCTCTCGCTGAAGAAACGTCTACTCCTGATCATCGCCCTGTCCGGCACCCTGTTCCTGGTCATCGGCTTCGGCTCGCTGCAGTGGGTCAAGCAGCGCTTGACCGACGGCGTGGTGGCCGAGCGTGCCGAAACCCTGCGGCTGGTGCTCGACGAGCGGTTGCGCGCCAAGCAGGATTTCGGGGTGGGGGCGGTGTTCGCCCTGGCCCAGGATCCTCGGGTTGCCGCCATCCTGAGCGATCCGTCGCTGGGTACAGACGGGCTCGCGCGGATCTCGGCGCTCTATCGCGCCGAGACCAAGTATCACAACCTGCGTTTCAACCTGCGTGATCCCCAGGGGCGGGTGCTGGCGCGCAGCTGGACCCCGAAGGGTACGGACGCGCCGGCGGCGGTGCGCGCGCTCGCCGATCGCAAGCCGTGGGCCGGGCTCGAGGTCGGTGAGCTCGGCGTCAACATCCATGCCTTCGCACCGGTATTCGACGACGAGCGCTATCTGGGCAGTCTGGAGATGATCCAGGGTGTCGGCAGCGTCAGCCGCAACTTCCAGGCCGATGCGCTGCAGTATGTCCTGCTGATCGATGCCGATCGTGCCCGCGCCTTGCCCGCGCTGCGCAGCAATACCGCGGTGGGCGACTGGGTGCTGGCCAACGATCGCTGGTTCAATGCCGAGGCACTGGGCTTTGCGCGCAGCCTGATCGATGCCGATGGCCTCCTGCCGCATCAGTCCGAATGGGTCACCCCGGACTGGTTCGTGGTCGCCACGCCGGTGCTCGATGCCAACGGCACCCGTATCGGGGTGCACCTGATCGGCGAGCCGCGGACGCGACTCGAGCAGCGGGTGGCGAGCACCACCCTCTTGGCCTGGTTGCTCAACGGTATGTTGCTGGTGCTGCTGCTCGGGCTGGCCGGGGCCATCACCTGGGCGGTGCAGCGCTATGTCGCGCGTCCGATCAAGGGCGCCGTCGATCAGCTCGCGCTGATGGAGGCAGACCTGACGTTGCGTCTCGACATCACCAGCGATGACGAGATCGGTACCCTGTTCGGCGCGCTCAACCGCCACACCGAGACGCTGCACCGGATCATTCAGGAGGTGGCAGGGACCGCCACCGAGCTCGACGAATCGGCGCAGCAGTTGCTCGCCGCCGGTGATCAGACCATCGCGCTGGCGCGCGAGCAGCAGCAGGAGACCGATCATGTCGCCTCGGCGAGCACCGAGATGGCCGCCTCGGCGCGCTCGGTCTCGCAGCATGCCGATGATACCCGCGCCGCGGCCGAGGCCGCCGAACGCCACACCGCCGAGGGCGGCGAGGAGGTGCGCCGCACCACCGCCGCGATCGACCAACTGGCCACGCAGATGCATGAGATGCAGCCGGTGGTCGAACGTCTCGAGCGCGGTAGCGCCGGGATCGGGCAGGTGATCGAGGCGATCGCGGCGATCGCCGAGCAGACCAATCTGCTCGCGCTCAACGCCGCGATCGAGGCGGCGCGTGCCGGCGAGGCCGGGCGCGGTTTTGCGGTGGTCGCCGACGAGGTCCGCAACCTCTCCAACCGCACCCAGGAGTCGACCCGCGAGATCGCGGCCATCGTCGAGGAGCTGCAGCGCGCCGCCCACCAGGTCGCCGAGGCGATCCAGCACAGCAATGGCCAGGCCCAGGACTGCGCCACCCTGGCCGGCCGCGCCGGCGTGGCGCTCGAGGAGATCCGCTCCGGTGTCGGTGGGGTCAACGAGATGGGGCTGCAGATCGCCGCGGCCACGCGTGAGCAGCGCGAGGTGACCGAGAGCATCAGCGCGAGCATGGCGCGGATCCACCAACTCGCCGAGGAGAGTACCCAGGCGATGGAGCACGGTCAGCAGGTCAACGCCACCCTGGTCGAGCGCGCTCAGCGCCTGGAGGCGCTGGTCAAGCGCTTCAGTCTGTAGTCACCGGCCCGGCTCAGGGCGCGGCGGCCCCGTCCGGGGTCTCGCGCACCAGCCGGATCGCGCCTTCCTGCTCCTTGCTCATGCGATAACGGCTGCCGGCGAAGAAGCTCACCGCCCAGGCGCGGTCGAGCCCGCCGGTGTCCCCCGAGCTGGTCCAGAAGATGATCCCCGGGGTGTTGGGGAAGACCTGCGGGTTGACCGCCGGTCCGGGGTGACAGCGCTCGACGATGGTGGTGAGCTCATCGGCGCGCGGCAGGCGCCAGCCGTCGTCGCGTCGGGCGGCCAGCGCCTCGGCCGCGCGCCACGACCAGCTGCCGGGCCGACCGACGCAGTCGCGCCCGTCCCAGCGCTGGCCGAGCGCGCAGCGCTGCCAGTCGAGCCCGGTGGGCTGATGGCGCACCGCCTGGCCGTCCTCGATCGGGGTGAAATCGGCCGATGGCGTGGTCTGCGCCCGGTTGGGCAGGCAGATCCCGGCGGCGTCGGGGATCTCGGCGGGTTGCGGCGGTTGGGCCTGGAGTGGCGAGGTCAGGGCCAGGGTCGTGACGAGAGGGAGGAGCCGGGTACTGTGGGTCATGGTTCGAGAGGGTACGGCTGAACGGTGGTCTTGCGTCCGTGATGACTATACTATGGAGGCGCGAATGTGGATGCGGTCATTCGTCGCCGGACACGGGAACGACCTGAGTCGAGTCGCCGTGTCCGATCCGGTCCTCTTTTCAAAAGAGGCGGATTGGCCGTTAGCGCCGCGCTGGCGCACGTGCCGCGAAACAAGGAGCCCTGACGAACAGACCGTCCTTCATCATGTGCCATGTCGCCCTCAGGCCCGACTCAAGGGTCCCTTTCGTTTCATCCTATCCGCTGCTCGCCGCCGGCGTCGGCGTATCCCGCAGTCCCTTGGCTCTTGGCAGGAGCGTCCCCTTTGATCCTGTCCTCGACACACGGAGGTGTCCATCCGTCCGGCATCCACGAGATGATGCCGGGCGCCGACCCAGCACATCGCAAGGTTCCGGCTTGAGCTCGGGCGCGTCGCGTGCGCGACGGGATTCCGACGAGAGGTTGTTGCGTGCTTTTGTACGTATGACGTGTCCCCAGATGGGGGACACAGAGACAATCGAATTGGAATATTCTCTCGATGGCTAAGACGATTCTCACCGTGGACGATTCCGCCTCCATCCGCCAGATGGTCTCCTTCACCCTCAAGGAGGCCGGCTACAGTGTGACCGAGGCGGTCGATGGCCAAGACGGTCTCGACAAGGCGCGCGCGAGTCGCTTCGACCTGATCTTCACCGATCAGAACATGCCGCGGATGGACGGGGTGACACTGATCAAGCAGCTGCGTGCCTTGCCGAACTATCGATCGGTCCCGATCCTGATGCTGACCACCGAATCGGGCGATGCGATGAAGAGCCAGGGGCGGGCCGCTGGTGCGACCGGCTGGCTGGTCAAGCCCTTCGACCCGAAGAAGCTGCTGGAGGTCGTGCGCAAGGTGATCGGCTGACACGTCTCCCGGGCGACAAGGATTAAGGGGCGGACATGACCATCGATATGACCCGTTTCTATCAGGTCTTCTTCGACGAGGCCGGCGAGCATCTGGCCGAGATGGAGACCTTGCTGCTGGAGCTGGATATCGAGGCCCCCGATCCGGAGGTGCTCAATGCCATCTTCCGGGCCGCCCACTCGATCAAGGGCGGGGCGGGCACCTTCGGCTTTCACGACGTCGCCCGGGTGACGCACATCCTCGAGACCCTGCTCGACCGTCTGCGCAAGCACGAGCTGGCGCCGACGGTGGAGATGATCGACGCCACTCTCCAGGCCGGGGACCTGCTCAAGGCCCAGCTCGCCGCCCATCAGCGTGGCGAGGAATTCGAGGATCCGCAGATCGCCGAGGTCTGCGCCCGGCTCGAGCAGCTGTCCCAGGGCGGCGCGCTCGAGACCGTCCCCGAGCCGCCCGCTGGCCCCGCTGATCCGTGCGCCTGCTGGCGCCTGGTGTTCGCCGCCGACCTGCTCGGCGCGAGTGGAGACGAGCGCGAGGCCGGGCTGGCCGCGGCGCTCGCCGAACTCGGCGAACTCGAGCGCAATGTCCCCGCCGACGTCCCGTCCGATCGCCTGGCCTGGCGATTGTGCACCGAGGTCGAGCGTGAGGCCATCGTCGAGATCTTCGATTTTCTCTGCGATCCCGAGGAGGTCGAGATCACCCGCGAGGAGCAGACCGGCGGGGGCGAGGAGGAGGATGGCTTCGGGTTCTTCGAGGGGGCGCCGGGCAGCGATCGCGGCGCCGATCAGGAGCTCGACGGTTTCGGTCTGTTCGGCGGCAGCCCGGGCATGGATCAGGTCGCCGAGACTGCCGAGCGCGAGCGCGACGAGCAGCAGCAGGGGTTCGGCTTCTTCGAGACCGCGCCCGGCGCCCCCGAGGCCGCCCCCCCCGTCGAGGAACCCGCCACGCCGCGCTCACCGCCCGCGGCCGAGGGTGGGGCGGGGAGCAGGCCACCGGCGGGTGGCCGTCGCCAGCCGCAACCGGCCCCGGGCCGTCAGCCCCAGGGCGAGTCCTCGATCCGGGTCAGCGTCGAGAAGGTCGACCAGCTGATCAACCTGGTCGGCGAGCTGGTCATCACCCACGCGATGCTCGCCGAGTCGGCCTCCGCGCTCGATCCGGTCGCCCAGGAACGGATCTTCGACGGTCTGGCCAACCTCGAGCGCAACTCGCGCGACCTGCAGCAGGCGGTGATGTCGATCCGCATGATGCCGATCAGCTTCGTCTTCAATCGCTTCCCCCGGGTGGTGCGCGACACCGCCTCGGCACTCGGGAAGAAGGTCACGCTGAAGCTCATCGGCGAGGACACCGAGCTCGACAAGGGGCTGATCGAGCGTCTTGCCGACCCCCTCAACCACCTGGTTCGCAACAGCATCGATCACGGCATCGAGACCGCCCAGCAGCGCATCGAGCAGGGCAAGCCCGAGACCGGCGAGATCGTGCTCGCGGCCAGTCATCGCGGCGGCAATGTGGTCGTCGAGGTCAGCGACGACGGCGCCGGGCTCGATCGCGAGCGACTGCTCGCCAAGGCCGCCGAACGTGGCGTGGCGCTCCCCGACAACCCCACCGACAAGGAGGTCTGGCAGCTGATCTTCGCCCCCGGGTTCTCGACGGCGAAGGCGGTCACCGACATCTCCGGGCGCGGTGTCGGGATGGATGTGGTGCGCCGTAACATCGAGGCGATGAACGGTCGCGTCGAGATCGACTCCGAGCCGGGGCGCGGCACGCGCATCACCATCCGCCTGCCGCTGACCCTGGCGATCCTCGATGGCATGTCGGTGCGGGTCTGCAATGAGACCTTCATCCTCCCGCTGACGGTGATCCGCGAGTCGATCCGGCCGCAGGCGGGACAATGCAAGACCCTGGCCGGAAAGGGCAAGGTGGTGCACGTCGGCGAGGAATATCTACCGCTCGTCGCCCTGCACCAGATCTTCGGACTGAGCCGTCAGCAGGTCGCCGCCGAGGAGACCATCCTGGTGATCATCGAGTCCAACGAGGGGCGCGCCGCGCTGCAGGTCGACGAGCTGCTCGCCCAGCACCAGGTCGTGATCAAGAGCCTGGAGACCAACTATCGCAAGGTCGAGGGGATCTCCGGGGCGACCATCATGGGCGATGGGCGGGTCGCCATGATTCTCGACGTCGACGCCCTGGTCCGGCTCAGTCGCAAGACGCCCTGACCATCATCCACACCGCATCGGAGGAGTAGGGTCCCGTGGAGGAACCGATGAACGAAGACTCTCAGGATTCGACGACCGTCAACAGCGAGGACTCGCGCGAGTATCTCACCTTTACCCTGGGCGACGAGGAATATGGCATCGATATCCTCAACGTGCAGGAGATCCGCGGCTACGACACCGTCACCAAGATCGCCAACTCGCCGCACTTCATCAAGGGCGTGATCAACATGCGCGGGGTGATCGTGCCGATCATCGACATGCGCCTGAAGTTCGAACTCGGCGAGGTCGAGTACAACCAGTTCACCGTGGTGATCATCCTCAACATCACCGGGCGCGTGGTCGGCATGGTGGTTGACGGCGTCTCCGACGTCATCGCGCTGCACCACGAGCAGATCCGTTCGGCGCCCGAGTTCGGGGCCGTGCTCGATACCGCCTATATCGATGGTCTGGCCACGCTCGAGGAGCGCATGGTGATCATGGTCAACATCGAGCGGCTGATGAACAGCGAGGAGATGGGGCTGGTCGATCAGGCACGCGCGAGTGCCGAGTGAGCGCGTCGCCGCGTGCGCGGTGGCGTCGGTAATCGAGAGCATGACGGGAGAGCCGACATGGGGAATTTGAAGGTCGCGACACGCTTGGGCTTGGGTTTCGGCATCGTGCTGGTGCTGCTGGGTGTGGTCGGGTTCATTGGCATCAGCAAGATCTACGGCATCAATCGCAACATCGACACCATCACCCAGGACCTGTTCCCGAAAACGGTCTATGCCAACAACGTCATCGATAGTGTCAATGCGGTGGCCCGCTCGGTACGCAACATTCTGATCGACAACGATCGGCTGAAGATGCAGCGCGAGATGGATGCGATCGAGCAGCGCGGGCGCGAGATCACCAAGAACCTCGATCAGCTCGAGTCGACGATCACGTCACAGGAAGGGGTGCGTCGCCTGGAGGCGACTCGCGAGACCCGCGCGGCCTATCTCGACGCCCAGTCGCGACTGATGGGGCTGCTGCGCGACGGTCAGCGCGAGGCGGCCAAGGCGCTGCTCGAGACCGAGGTCGAGGACGCCCAGGAGGACTATCTGCACGCGATCGCGGCGCTGATCACCTTCCAGACCGATCTGATGCGCGAGGCCGGCGAGGATGCGCAGCAGAACGTCGACTCGGCCACCACCCAGGTGCTGCTGCTGTGCGTGATCGCGCTGGTGGTGGGCATTGCCGTCGGCTTCTGGATCGTGCGCGGGCTGATGCGCCAGCTCGGCGGCGAGCCCGACTACGCCGCCTCCATGGTTCGGGTGATCGCCGCCGGCGATCTCTCCCAGACCATCCATACCAAGCCCGATGACAACAGCAGCTTGCTGTACTCGCTGCAGCGTATGCAGGAGACGCTGAAGAGCCTGGTCGGCGAGATCGCCCAGGTGGTCGAGGCGGCCGCCATGGGTGACTTCTCCAAGCGGATCGATCTCACCGACAAGCAGGGCTTCGGCAAGGACGTCGGCGTCAACATCAACCAGCTCTCCGATACCACCGAGACCGGTCTCAACGACATTACCCGAGTGGCCGATGCGCTTGCCGCCGGCGATCTGTCGCAGTCGATCACCCGCGACTATCCGGGACTGTTCGGTCGCACCAAGGCCGGGGTCAACGGCTCGGTGACCTCGATGACCAATGTCGTCAACGAGATCCGCAGCATCGTCGATGCGGCCACCCAGGGCGACTTCAGCGTGCGCCTCGACCTCGCCGGCAAGCAGGGCTTCGCGCGTGAGATCGGGCAGATGCTCAATCAGCTCTCCGACACCACCGAGGTCGGGCTCAAGGACGTGATGCGGGTCTCCAAGGCGCTCGCCGAGGGTGATCTGACCCAGAGCATCAACAAGGACTATCCCGGGTTGTTCGGCGAGACCAAGGACGGGGTCAACACCACGGTGGCCAATCTGCAGCAGCTGGTGCTGCGCATCAAGGAGTCGGTCGACACCATCAGCACCGCCTCCAACGAGATCGCCACCGGCAACCAGGACCTCAGCCAGCGCACCGAGGAGCAGGCCAGCTCGTTGGAGGAGACCGCCAGCTCGATGGAGGAGCTCACCAGCACGGTCAAGCAGAATGCCGACAACGCCCGTCAGGCCAACCAGCTCTCGGTGACCTCCTCCGAGGTCGCGGTCAAGGGCGGCGCCGTGGTGCAGGCCTCGGTCGAGACCATGGCGGCGATCTCCGAGGCCAGCAAGAAGATCGCCGACATCATCGGGGTGATCGACGGCATCGCCTTCCAGACCAATATCCTCGCGCTCAATGCCGCGGTCGAGGCCGCCCGCGCCGGCGAGCAGGGCCGCGGCTTCGCGGTGGTCGCCGCCGAGGTGCGCAACCTCGCCCAGCGCTCGGCCAACGCCGCCAAGGAGATCAAGACCCTGATCACCGACAGCGTCGAGAAGGTCGACTCGGGTACCGCCCAGGTCAACGAGGCCGGCGAGCGCATGGATGAGATCGTCACCTCGATCAAGCGCGTCACCGACATCATGGCCGAGATCTCCGCCGCCTCCGACGAGCAGTCGACCGGCATCGAGCAGATCAATCAGGCGGTCACCCAGATGGACGACGTCACCCAGCAGAACGCCGCGCTGGTCGAGGAGGCCGCGGCCGCGGCCGAGTCGCTCGAGGAGCAGGCCCGTGCCCTGGCCAAGGTGGTCTCGGTGTTCAAGGTCGATCAGGGGCTGGTCGCGCAGGGCATGGCGCCGCGTACTGTCGCCACCGTCCCGAGCGCGCGGCCGGCGGCCAAGCGCCCGCTTGCGCCGACCAAGCAGAAGAAGATGGTCGCGCCGCCTGCCGGTGACGACGGCGACTGGGAGGAGTTCTGAGTCCGTCCCGAGGTCGTCGCGCGGCATTTGCCGCGCCCGGCGACCGGGTCGTTCGCCCGGGGCCGCCGGCGCATCCGCGCTGGCGGTACGAGTGGTCCTAAGGACGGGACCGCGCCGTGGCGCGGCCTGCCGGTGAGCGCAGACGATGCACGAGCGCGAGTTCCCCTTCACCAGTCATGATTTCGAGCGGATTCGGAAGCTGATCTACACCTATGCCGGCATCTCGCTGCACGCCGGCAAGGCCGACATGGTCTACAGCCGGATTACCCGGCGCCTGCGGGCCACCGGGCTGCGCTCGTTCGAGGACTATCTCGAGCGCCTGGTGAGCGATGCCGAGGAGTGGCAACACTTCGTCAATTCGCTGACCACCAATCTCACCTCGTTCTTTCGCGAGTCGCATCACTTCCCGATCCTCGCCGAGCATGTCCAGACGCTGCACGCGCAGACGCGTCGCCCGCTGAAGCTGTGGTCGGCGGCCTGCTCCACCGGCGAGGAGCCCTACTCGATGGCGATGACCATGATCGACACCTTCGGCAGCTGGTCGCCCCCGGTGCGCATCCTCGCCACCGATCTCGACACCAATGTGCTCGAGCAGGCGCAGGCCGGGGTTTACTCGGCCGAGCGGGTCGAGCGACTGCCGCGCGATCTGGTGAGACGCTTCTTCCTGCGCGGGCGCGGCACCAACGCCGGGATGGTGCGGGTGAATCCGGCGGTTCGCGCGCTGGTGCGCTTCAGGCCGTTCAATCTGCTCCAGACCCAATGGCCGATGCAGGGCCCCTTCGCGGCGGTGTTCTGTCGAAATGTGCTGATTTATTTCGACAAGCCGACCCAATATCGACTGATGCAGCGACTCCACCCGCTGCTCTACCCGCAGGGGTTGCTGTTCGTCGGTCACTCGGAGAGCTTGCTGCACGCGGCTGATCTGTTTCGCCCCCGGGGGCAGACCGTGTGCATCCCCGTTGCGCGACCATCAGGACGTACGAGGTGAGCATGAATGGCGGTTTCGAGGAGGTCCTCGCCCCCAATCTCTACTACGACCGGCATTTCGACATGGATGCCGTCAAGATTCTGCCGGGCGAGTACTATGTCTCCAATCGTGACCTGTTGATGGTGACCGTGCTCGGCTCCTGTGTCGGCGCCTGCGTGCGCGACCGGGCCAGCGGGATCGGCGGGATCAATCACTTCATGCTGCCCGATGACAAGCGCGAGGAGGATGAGCGTTTCGGGCGCTCGATGCGCTACGGGGACTATGCGATGGAGATGCTCATCAACCAACTGCTGAAGCTCGGCGCGCGGCGCCACAACCTCGAGGCCAAGGTCTTCGGGGGGGGTAACGTGTTGCCGGGGTTCAAGAGCAATATGGTCGGGGAGCGCAACGCGGACTTCGTGATCGACTATCTCGATACCGAAGGGATACCCTTGGTCGCACGCGACCTGCTCGGCAACTATCCACGCAAGATCTATTTCTTTCCCTCCTCCGGCAAGGTTTTGGTCAAGCGGCTGCGCAGCCTGCACAACGACACCATCATCGAGCGCGAACTGACCTACCGGCAGCGGCTGCGTCAATCCAAGGTGGAGGGTGAAGTGGAGCTGTTTTCCTGAAACCCGGCGCGACGACGCGTGTCGTCGCGCCCTCGATCCGGCCGCCGTGAGACGTCGACAGCGGGCATCGGCCAAGCATGGAGGAGATATGTCGAAGTTGAAGCCGTATTGGCCACCGCTCGCGCTCGGCCTGGTCGTGCTGCTGCAACAGGTGCTGCTGCCGGGATTGATCCCGCCCTGGCTGGGCACGCTGCTCCTGGCGCTGGGGTGGGCCGGTACGCTGTGGTGGAGGCTGCGTCCCGGGCAGCCGCCCGCGCGGCAGGAATCGACGCCGGAGCATGCCCGGGCCGATCGCGAGCTGTGGGAGCTGGTGCGCGAGATCGATGCGCTGATCGTCCCCGAGATGGCCGAGCTGCGCGAGCTCATCGGTCAGGTCGATGGGCTGGTCGAGCAGGCGTCGAGCGATCTGCAGGCGAGTTTCCAGGGGCTCTCGGATACCTCCAAGACCCAGCAGGATCTGGTGATGCGTCTGGTGCAGGGGATGTCCGGCGGCGAGGACGATGCCGCCGGCGAGGTGGCGCACATCGACATGAACGTCTTTCTCGAGGAGAACAGCAGGCTGCTCGAGGAGAACGTCGCCCGGCTGATCGACATGGGCAAGCACAGCGTCCAGGTGGTCCACCAGATCGAGGATCTCTCGGCGCAGATCGACGGCATCTTCACCGGACTCGACGGCGCCACCAAGATCGCCCGTCAGACCAACCTGCTGGCGCTCAACGCGGCGATCGAGGCGGCCCGCGCCGGTGAGTCCGGGCGCGGCTTCTCGGTGGTGGCGCAGGAGGTGCGCAAGCTGTCGATGGATTCGGCGGCCTTCACCGAGCAGATCCGTGGTCAGGTCGAGCAGACCCAGGGGTTCTTCGCCGATACCCATGCCATCGTCGCGCGCATGGCCTCGCAGGACATGAACGCCTCGATCACCGCCAAGGGGGCGATGGACGACATGATCGAGCAGGTGCAGCTGCTGAATCAGAACGTTTCTTCCGGACTCGAGCAGCTCACCGCGATCGTCGATCGCATCCAGGTCAGTGTCGCCGATGCGGTGCGATTGCTGCAGTTCCAGGACATCGCCCATCAGGTGATGATGCGCGCCCAGGTGCGCATCGACTTCATGGAGCGCTTCGCCGCCGAGCTGCGCCAGTTGCCGCTGATCGAACCCTCGAGTTCCGGGGACGAGCTGGCCGCGGCGCGCGTGCGGCTCGAGCAGCTGCGTGGCGAGCTCGAGCAGACCGCGCATCGCTCGGTCACCCAGCAGTCGATGGATGAAGGCGAGATCGAGCTGTTCTGAACGCTGAGACGGGAGCTTCTTCGTGGGTAGACCGATTCGTGTCCTGGTAATCGATGATTCGGCGCTGGTGCGCAAGCTGCTCTCCGAGCTGCTCGAGGCCGCCCCCGACATCGATGTGGTGGGGACCGCGCAGGACCCCTATGTCGCGCGCGAGCGCATCAAGGCGCTCGATCCCGATGTGCTGACGCTCGATGTCGAGATGCCGCGCATGGACGGCCTGACCTTCCTGCGCAATCTCATGCGGTTGCACCCGATGCCGGTGGTGATGGTCTCGTCGCTGACCGAGCGCGGCGCCGAGGTTACCCTCCAGGCGCTCGAGCTCGGCGCCGTCGACTTCGTGTGCAAGCCCGCGCTCGATCTGAGCGGGCGGCTGCAGAACTATGCCGACGAGTTGATCGCCAAG
>NZ_RHFJ01000026.1:0-50369 GCF_003718675.1 Marichromatium sp. AB32 | reverse complement strand
CTCGGCGCAGGGATGCGCCACCGACGTCCAGGCGTCCCCGCTTGAGCCCCCTCCGACGCTGGACTATGCTTCGGCCATGATCCGGCCGGCACTGCTCCTCGCGTTGTTGCTGCTCCCCTGCCTCATCGTCCAGGCCGGCGTCTATCGCTGGGTCGATGCCGACGGGCGGGTGCACTTCTCCGATCGACCCGCCGACGCCACCGCCGAGCGACTCGATCTCCATGTCGACGCCCCGGTCTCGCGCGGCGCCGACAGCCCCGTCGATCCGCCCCCTGCCAGCGCCCCCTTCCCCGGGCCCTATGCGCGCTTCGAGATCCTCTCCCCTGTCGATGCGGAGGTGCTGATGCGCGGCGAGGGTCGCTTCGCCGTCGAACTCGGACTCGAACCCGCGCTGCAACCGGGGCATCGCTTGGCGATGGTGCTCGATGGACTCGAGACGGTGATCGAGGCCGGCGCCACCCGCTTTGCCCTCAATGGCGTGGCCTTCGGTCCCCACCGCCTCGGCGCGTTGATCCGCGACGAGCAGGGTGTGCTGATCGCCCGCGCCCCGACACTTCGCTTCGAGCTGCGTCGCGACGCGCCCCCCGGCGAGCTCTGAGCACTCCTCCTGGCCGCACTGGCCTGTCTCTTGCTAGTCTTTTCTTCGACGACAGGATGCCCTGTCTCGTCCTCCGGTCTCGGATGACCTCACTCAGTCGCGCAGATGGACCATGACAGCTCAAACCACCGGTAAGCGCTCGCTGGAGCGGACGATCCTCGATCACGTCAACATGGCGGTGCTGCTGTTCGATCGAGGGCTGCGGCTCGAATACCTCAACCCGGCGGCCGAGATCCTCTTCGAGGCCAGCGCCCGACACATGATCGGTCAGGCTGCCGCCGACCTGCTGCCCTGCCCCGATGGCCAGGTCGAGGCCCGGCTGGCGGCGGCGCTGCGTTCGCGCCACCCCTTCACCGAACGTGAGATCAACGTCACCGTGGCCGACGGGCGCACCAAGACGGTGAACTGTACCGTGCTGCCCCTGCACCATTTTGGTGCGGACGAGGGGGTGCTGGTCGAGCTCTATCAGGTCGATCGTCAGCTGCGCATCACCCGCGAGGAGCACCTGCTCACCCAGCACCGGGCCACCCAGGCGCTGATCCGCGGCCTCGCCCACGAGATCAAGAATCCGCTCGGCGGGTTGCGCGGCGCGGCCCAGCTGCTCGAGCAGGAACTGCCCGACCCCGCGTTGTGCGAATACACCCGGATCATCATCGACGAGGCCGACCGCCTGCAGTCGCTGGTCGATCGCATGCTGGGGCCCAACCGCATGCCCCAGCGCGAGACGCTCAACATCCACGACGTGCTCGAGCACGTGCGCGGGCTGATCCTCGCCGAGTTCCCGCGCGGCCCCGAGGTGGTGCGCGACTACGACCCCAGCATCCCCGACCTGATGGGCGACGGTGACCGGCTGATCCAGGCCTTCCTCAACCTCGCGCGCAACGCCGCGGCCGCCACCGGCGCGGACGGACGCGTCGAGCTGCGCACCCGGGTGCTGCGTCAGTTCACCATCGGCAGTCGTCGCTATCGGCTGGTGTTGCAGACCCAGGTTCGGGACGATGGCCAGGGGATCCCCGAGGACATCCGCGACAAGATCTTCTTCCCGATGGTCTCGGGCAAGCAGGGTGGCACCGGACTGGGGCTGCCCATCGCACAGGAACTCATCAACCAGCACGGCGGGCTGATCGAATGCGAGAGCCGGCCGGGCGAGACGGTGTTCTTCGTCTATCTGCCGCTGGAGTCGGAGCATGCATAGGAACCTGCAACCACCCCATTCGCCAACCTCGTCGGCGTCGCCGTGCCCACGCCGCCCGAGGCATGCCGTCGGCATGCCGGGAGCGCGATGATGCCGCACAGTCTCGAGCGCGGGAATCGCGAGCCCCGGGTCTGGGTGATCGACGACGATCGGTCGATCCGCTGGGTACTGGAACGGGCGTTGCGCAAGGCGCAGATGCACGTCACCTGTTTCTCCAACGGGGTCGGGGTGATGGAGGCGCTGGAGCGCGAGCAGCCCGACGTCATCCTCTCCGACATCCGCATGCCGGGGATCGACGGGCTCGATCTGCTCGAACAGGTCTCGGCCCGCTACCCCGGGCTGCCGGTGATCATCATGACCGCGCACTCGGACCTCGACAGCGCCGTCTCCGCCTTCCACGGCGGCGCCTTCGAGTACCTGCCCAAGCCCTTCGATCTCGACGAGGCGGTGGCGCAGGTCAGCCGCGCCTGCCGGCGTGGTCGCGAGGAGCGTCAGGAGGAGGTGGCGCGTCCGACCGGACCCGACATCATCGGCGAGGCGCCGGCGATGCAGGAGGTGTTCCGCGCCGTCGGGCGGCTGGCGCGCTCCAACATCACCGTGTTGATCAATGGTGAGTCGGGCACCGGCAAGGAGCTGGTGGCCCAGGCGCTGCATCGTCACAGCCCGCGCAGCGAACGTCCGTTCATCGCCCTCAACATGGCGGCGATCCCGCGCGACCTGCTCGAGTCCGAGCTGTTCGGTCACGAGCGCGGTTCCTTCACCGGTGCCCAGGCGCGCCGCGAGGGGCGTTTCGAGCAGGCCGACGGCGGTACCCTGTTCCTCGACGAGATCGGTGACATGCCCGCCGAGCTGCAGACCCGGCTGCTGCGGGTGCTCGCCGACGGCGAGTTCTATCGTGTCGGCGGGGTCGCGCCGATCAAGGTCGACGTGCGCATCATCGCCGCCACCCACCAGGACCTCGAGTCGCTGGTGCGCGAGGGACGCTTTCGCGAGGACCTGTTCCACCGACTCAACGTCATCCGTATCCATCTGCCGGCGCTGCGCGATCGCCGCGAGGACATCCCGCTGCTGATGCGCCACTTCCTCGCGCAGGCGGCGCGCGAGTTGAGCTGCGAGCCCAAGGTGCTGATGCAGGGGGCGATCGAGCGGCTCGAGCGACTCGACTGGCCGGGTAACGTGCGTCAGCTCGAGAACACCGCGCGCTGGCTCACGGTGATGGCCTCGGGCAAGCAGATCCATGCCGAGGACCTGCCCGAGGATCTCAGCGCCTCGCTGACCCAGGAGCAGCCCGAGACATCCTGGGAGACGGTGTTGCGGCGCTGGGCGCGGCAGCGGTTGCAGCAGGGCGAGCGCGGTCTGCTCGACGAGGCGCTGCCGGTCTTCGAGCTGACCCTCATCCAGTGCGCCCTCGAACAGACCGGCGGGCGGCGCCAGGAAGCGGCGCGGCTGCTCGGCTGGGGGCGCAACACCCTGACCCGCAAGATCAAGGAGCTCGGGCTCGAGAGCGAGTCCGAGACCGGGGTGGACTGAGCGCCGGGCTTGGCTTGGGCGGCGGCTGCCGCGACACTAGGTCGACGAGGCCCGGACGTCGTGGACCGGGCATGGCGATGGAGTGAGTCGAGTGGACAGCATCAGTATCGATCTCAAGGGCTCGACGGTCGATGCCGTCGAGCAGCGCGGCGGGCAGCTGCGGATCCATTTCTCGCGCGCCTATCAGCTCAAGACCATGACCGGCTCGCGCGAGCGGACACGCTGGTGGCAGGCCGGAACCCTGGTGTTCGAAGGGGCCGACGAGACCGTCCTGCCCCCTCCGGGTGAGCTGTGCTGCAGCGGTGGCGAACTCGAGGACAACCTCTATGTCTATCGCGACATGATCCCGGTGCCCTTCGAGAGCCGGGGACGGGTGGGGTGCAGTCTGGAGTTCGAGGGGCTGGAGGCGCCGCTGGTGGTGCGGGGCGAGGCGGTGCGGCTGGAGCTGGAGGCGGTGCCTCGATATATCGAGCACCTGCGCCCGGAGACGGGGTGACTGCGGCGGCCCCGGCGGCTGCCGGGGCCTGTCGGGTCAGAGTCGCGAGGACCCGACGAGTTCGTGGGCGATGTCGACAACACGGTTGGCCATCGTCATGTACTCGTCACGGTAATTGGCCAGCAGGCCCTCCTGGGACCCCCAGTAGTCCTTACCCGAGACGCCGTTTTCGTGTTCGTAGTCGATGAACTGCTGCTGCATCTCGACCATCTTCTCGATCAGCGCTTGCTTCTCTGCTTTCAGCGCGGCGATGTCACTCATGGACCTGTCCCCCACTATGGCGTGAGCCGTCTGCGACGGCGAATTTAGCAAATGCCGAAGTCTTAATATATCATGCGTCCGCGCGCCGGGGACAACCGTTAAACCCTGGTGCGCGGGCGGATATCTCGCCGTCCGCAAAGGATTTTCCTCCGCCCTCCGCTGCTTCCTGACGAGTCCCGCCCGCGATGTTCGATATCATCCTCTACGAGCCCGAGATCCCGCCCAACACCGGCAATGCGATCCGTCTGAGCGCCAACGCCGGGGCCCGGCTGCACCTGATCGAGCCGCTCGGTTTCGTGCTCGAGGACAGCAAGCTGCGTCGCGCCGGGCTCGATTATCACGAATGGGCGGAGGTTCGCGTACACGCCTCGCTCGAGAGCTGTCTCGGGCAGCTCGCCCCGCGGCGGCTGTTCGCGCTCACCAGTCATGGTCAGGTGCCCTATACCGAGCCCGACTACCAGCCCGGCGACGCGCTGCTGTTCGGTCCGGAGACCCGGGGGCTGCCGCGCGCGCGCATCGAGGCGCTGCCCGAGTCGCAACGGCTCTATATCCCGATGTGTCCGGGCAATCGCAGTCTCAATCTCTCCAACGCGGTCGCGGTGGTGGTCTTCGAGGCCTGGCGCCAGCAGGGGTTTGCCGGTGCCGCGCCACGCTGAGGGCGGGCGCCCGGACCGCGTGCGGTCCGGGCGTGGGGGTCAGTGGAACTCGGGCTTGGGTTCGCGCTCGAGCAGTGCCTGGGTCGCCTGTGCCGGCGAGACCCCGGCGTGGAGCACCAGATAGACCTGTTCGCTGATCGGCATCTCGATGCCGAGACGCTGGGCCAGGCCGTGGATCGCCTTGGCGGTGATCACGCCCTCGACCTCCTGGCCGATGCGCGCGCGTGCCGCCTCGATGCTCTCACCCCGGGCCAGCGCCAGCCCCATGCGGCGGTTGCGTGACTGGTCGTCGGTGCAGGTGAGCACCAGGTCACCCATCCCGGCCAGCCCCATGAAGGTCTCGGGGCGGCCGCCGAGTGCCTGACCGAGCCGGATCAGCTCGGCCAGACCGCGGGTGATCAGCGCCGCACGGGTGTTGGCGCCGAAGCCGAGACCGTCGGCGATGCCGGTGGCGATCGCCAGCACGTTCTTCGCCGCGCCGCAGATCTCCACCCCGACCATGTCGCTGCTGGTATAGGCGCGGAAGCGCCCGCCGTGGAGCAGGCCGGCGACGTGTTGGGCGAAGGGCTCGCGTTCGGCGGCGACGGTGACCGCCGTCGGCAGGCCGTCGCCGACCTCGCGGGCGAAGCTCGGCCCGGAGACCACCGCCAGCGGGCGCTCGCCGAGCTCCTCCTGGGCGACCTGATGGAGCAGCTGGTTGCTGCCCGGGTCCAGCCCCTTGGTCGCCCAGGCCACGCCGAAGCCCTTGGAGAGGTGTGCGGCGAGCTGACGGGCGACGGTGCGGAAGGCATGGCTCGGCACCACCACCAGACAGTCGCTGGCGTCGGCCAGGGCCTCGGCGAGCGAGGCGGTGGGGATCAGCCCTTCGGGCAGCGCCACGCCGGGGAGGAACTGGCGATTCTCGCGGTCGCGCTGGAGTGCCGCGATCTGTTCCGGCTCATGACTCCAGAGCCGTACCTGATGGCCGTTGGCCACCAGCTGCAGCGCCAGCGCCGTGCCCCAGGAGCCGGCGCCGATGACTGCGATCCGGGCGCTGGGGGTGGTGCTCAATGCTGGACCGCCTCGGCCGGCTCGGTGCCGCCCTGCTGGGCCTCCTGCTGGGCGCGCTGCTGCTGGTGCTGGGCGAAGAGCATGTCGAAGTTGACGTGCTGCAGCACCAGTTGCGGGAAGCTGCCCTTGACCACCAGGTCGGAGACCACCTCTCGGGCATAGGGGAAGAGCAGGCTCGGGCAATAGGCGCCGAGCATCGGGCCGAGCTCCTGTTCGGGGAAACCGGCGATGTTGAAGATGCCGGCCTGCTGCACCTCGACGATGAAGGCGGTCTTGTCGCCGACCTTGACCGTCACCGTGACCTCGAGCACCACCTCGTAGTGGTCCTTGTCGAGATCATTGATCCTGGTGTTGAGGTTGAGGGTGTGCTTCGGGGTCCAGTCGCCGCGGAAGAGTTCGGGCGCGTTGGGGGACTCGAAGGAAACATCCTTGATATAGACGCGCTGGACGGAGAATTGACGCTCGGGGGTCTGCTGTTGCTTGTCGGCCATGCCGCGATTCCTGTGTCTGGTGGTGCCCCCGACGTCCTTGACTGGCGTCGGGCGGCGGGAACGGATCGGGCCCGGCCCCGGCGCGCCGGGACGGGGCGAGGGTGCCCGCGCTCGCGCGGGCCGATCAGGCCCGCCGCGCGGCGGGGCTCAGCGCTTCTTCTTGCCGCCGCGGGCCAGCGGCAGGCTCGCCGCCTCCCAGCCCATGATGCCGCCGCGGAGGTTGTAGACCTCCTCGAAGCCCTCCTTGCGCAGCTGGGCGCAGGCCATCTGCGACTGCGAGCCGGAGCGGCAGTTGACGATGATCGGCTTGCCCTTGTGCTTGGCGACGGTGGCGAGCTGATTCTTGAAGCCGTTCATGGGGATGTTGATGGCGTTGAGGATGTGACCCTTGGCAAAGTCGGCCGCCGGGCGCACGTCGATCACCACCGCATCCTGGCGGTTGATCATCTCGGTGGCCGCGAGCGGTTCGACGCTGCCCTTGCTGCCGACGATCAGGTTGTGGATGAGCAACCCGAGGATGACGACGAGCGCCAGGAACAGGAGCCAATGGTTGCCCACGAACTGGACGAGCTGGTCTAGCGACATCGCGATGCAGTCTCACATGAATGTTGGAGCGCCGCCCGCGTGCCGCCCGTCACCGCTGCTGATCGGGGTGCGGCGGCGAGATCGCGCGAACCGGCGCTGGTGCAAAGGGGGTTCAGAGTATAAGGAGCCGCGGCGGTGGGCGACACCCCGGAGGTGTCAGCGCACGTGCTGACAGAAGACCTCGCGCATCATCCCGATCAGCTGCAGGGTGCGACCGTCGCTGACACGGTAGTAGACACGGTTGGCGTCCTTGCGCGAGGCCAGGATACCCTTGTCGCGCAGGATCGCCAGATGCTGGGAGATATTGCTCTGCGAGGTGCCGACATGGTCGACGATCTCCTGCACGCTGACCTCCTGCTCGCCGAGCGTGCACAGGATCTTCAGTCGCAGCGGATGCGACATCGCCTTGAGCGAACGCGAGGCGCGTTCGATATCCGCGTCGTCGGCGAACAGGTCGAGTGGCTCGGAGCCGGCGGCGTTGAGGATCGGGGGAGGAGACTGGCTCAGCTTGCTCACCATCGTGATCGTGTCTAATCAATGTTTCACCATATGATGATAAACGCTTTGCCCGTCAAGCGCGATGCGGCGCGCTGTGAGCCGAATCCGCCCGGATCGATCGCGGATGCCGGGGCTGGGGCGGCGACCGCGCACGCCGCGGCGGAGAGCGCATCATCGAGCAGACATTGACCGGGGGTGGGTGAGTTGAACGCGGCGTCCTGTGTCCCTCGTGCCTGGCCGTGGCTGTGTCTCTGCACGCTGCTGGCGGTCGCGGCGCCGACGGCCGGCTCCGAGCCCGCGCTCGAGACGCGCCAGCGCGACCTCGTCGAGCTCGAGCGCGAGGTCGAGCGCCTCGGCACCGCGCTGGCCGATCAGCAGCGCACCCGTGGCGAGCTGATCGCCGCGCTCGAGGGGCACGAGCGTGAGATCGCCCGACTCGCGCTGGCCGAGCGCGAGATCGCGCAGCAGGAGGCCCGTCAGCGCGTCCGTGCCGAGGCGCTCGCGCAGCGTCGCCTCACCGCACGCGCCGCGCTCGACGGCCAGCTCGGCGAACTGGCCGAGCTGGTGCGTACCGCCCACGTGGTCGGGCGCGCCGACCGGTTGCGGCTGCTGCTCAATCAGGAGGACCCGGTTCGCGCCGGGCGGGTGCTGTCCTACTTCGCCTATCTCAATCGCGACCGGGTGCAGCGCATCGATCGGGTACGCGGCGAGATCGAGCGTCTCGCCGCGCTCGCCGCCGCCGCCGCCGAGCAGGCCGCGTTGCTGGCCGAGCTCGGCGCCGAGCGGGGCGCGACGCGCGCCCGGCTGGAGGCCGCCCAGGACGAGCGCGAAACGGTCCTTGCCGCGCTCGAGACGGCGATCGCCGCGCGTCGTGACGACCTCGCCGCGCGCCGCGCCGATGCCGAGACGCTGCGTCGGTTGATCGAGCACCTGCGTCAGCGCGCCGCCATCCAGGCCGAGCTCGAGATCCGTCGCGATCCCTTCGCCGCACGCAAGGGGCGGCTGACCTGGCCGCTCATCGAGGGTCGGGTGCTGGCCGGCTTCGGCAGCCGCAAGGCCGACTCCCAACTGCGTTGGGACGGCGTGCTGCTCGCCGCCGAGGCCGGCGAGGAGGTGCATGCGGTCTACGACGGCCGGGTGGTCTACGCCGACTGGCTGCGCGGCTTCGGCCTGCTGCTGGTGCTCGAGCACGGCGACGGTTTCATGAGCCTCTATGGCCACAACCAGGCGCTGACCAAGGAGGTCGGCGAGTGGGTCGGCGCCGGCGAGGTGATCGCACTCAGTGGCAACAGTGGCGGCCAGCCGCGCCCGGCGCTCTATTTCGCCATCCGCCACGACGGCAAGCCACAGGATCCGACCCAGTGGTGCAGTCGTCCCGGCGCGCGCGCTGCGCTCGGTCACCCACCGGTCGCCGGGAACATGTCGCCGCGCGCGTCGTCCAATGCGCCGTTGCCCGGGGCGGCGCTGTCGGCGCGTGCGGAAACATGCGATCCTTACGCCATCAGGGATGTCCGCGGTGCGCCGGTCGGCCGCCGCGTCGCCGAATCCATCATCGATCGAGAGATCCCCGCGTCATGATGATCATGCCTCGTCCGCTCGCCCTGGCCCTGGGGCTGTTGCTCGCCGTCGGTCCGTCGGCGTATGCCGCCGAACCCGCCGGTGATGAGATCGCCGCCGCTGACACCGCCTCCGAGGCGCTGCCGCTCGACGAGCTGCGCACCTTCGCCGAGGTCTTCGGTCGCATCAAGACCGACTATGTCGAGTCGGTCGCCGACGGCGAGCTGCTCGAGAGCGCCATCCGCGGCATGCTCGCCGGACTCGATCCGCACTCGGCCTATCTCGACGCCGAGGAGTACCGCGACCTGCGTGTCGGTACCAGCGGCGAGTTCGGCGGACTCGGCATCGAGGTCGGCATGGAGAACGGCTTCGTCAAGGTGATCGCGCCGATCGACGACACCCCGGCACAGCGCGCCGGGCTGCGCGCCGGCGACCTGATCGTGCGCATCGACCACAAGCCGGTGAAGGGGATGAGCCTCAACGATGCCGTCGAGCTGATGCGCGGCGAGCCAGGCACCGAGGTGGTGCTGATGCTGATGCGCGAGGGCGAGGAGGCGCCGCTGGAGCTGACCCTGGAGCGCGCCGTCATCCAGGTCGAGAGCGTCAGGAGCCGGGTGCTCGAGCCCGGCTACGGCTATGTCCGCATCGCCCACTTCCAGTCGCGCACCGCCGAGGACATGACCGCGGCGATCGAGACGCTGAAGGCGGGCGAGACCCCGCTCGCGGGGCTGGTGCTCGACCTGCGCAACAACCCCGGCGGGGTGCTCAACAGCGCCGTCGGGGTGAGCGACGCCTTCCTCACCGGCGGGCTGATCGTCTATACCCAGGGGCGCGATCCGAGCAGCCGGCTCGACTTCAAGGCCGGTCCCGACGACGTGCTCGACGGCGCCCCGCTGGTGGTGCTGGTCAACGGTGGCAGCGCCTCGGCCTCGGAGATCGTCGCCGGCGCGCTGCAGGATCAGCGCCGCGCCATCGTCATGGGTGCCCAGACCTTCGGCAAGGGGTCGGTGCAGACCATCGTCCCGGTCGACGACGAGACCGCGCTCAAGCTCACCACGGCGCGCTACTACACCCCCTCCGGACGCTCGATCCAGGCCCAGGGGATCAGCCCCGACATCCTGCTCGAGCGCGGCGAGTTCCGCCCCCTCGCCGGCGCCTCGGTGGAGCCGCTCAAGGAGGCCGATCTGGTGCGTCATCTCGACGATCCGGACGGGGACGGGACGGTTCCGGTCGAGGCGGACGAGCCCGCCGAGGCCGCGACCACCGAGTCGCTCGACGCCGAGGTCGAGCCGACGCCGTTGCGCGCCCGCGACGACTACCAGTTGCTCGAGGCGCTCAACGTGCTCAAGGGTGTCAACATCCTCGGGCGGTCACGCGCCGATTGAGTGCGCCCCTGGCCGCCGATCCATCCATCACTGCAAGTTAAGGAGTGTCAAGCCATGCCCAGGGTACTCGTCCCGCTCGCCGAAGGTCTCGAGGAGCTCGAGGCGGTGACCATCATCGATCTGCTGCGTCGCGGTGAGGTCGAGGTGGTGACGGCCGCGCTCGGTGCCCGTGAGGTCACCGCCAGTCACGGTACCGTGCTGGTGGCCGACACCTCCCTCGACGCGGTCGCCGATGAGCAGTTCGACATGGTGGTGCTGCCCGGCGGCCTGCCCGGCGCCGATCATCTCGATCAGGACCCGCGGGTGCGCGCCCTGCTCCAGCGCCATCACGCCGCCGGCGCCTATACCGCCGCGATCTGCGCCGCGCCCAAGGCGCTGGCCAACCTCGGGCTACTCGACGAGCGTCGCGCCACCCACTATCCGGGCGCGCTCAATGCCGCCGACTTCCCGCGGGCCGAACTGGTCGACGCCCCGGTGGTGATCGACGGCAAGGTGGTCACCGGCCGTGGCCCCGGCACCGCGATGGACTTCGCCCTGGAGCTGCTCGAACTGCTGCAGGGCAGCGAGTGTCGCGCCCGGGTCGAGACGGGGCTGACACGCGCCGCCTGACCCCTTCCCGATGCAACCGCGCCCGGCCCGCGCCGGGCGCCGACCTCGAACCATTCCGAGATGATCCCACAGACCCCGATCCTGGCCGTGGCGGTGCTCGCCGCCCTGCTCCTGAGCGCGCTCGCCACGCGCTGGCTGTCTGCGCGCGCCGGCACCCGGTTCGGTGCGCTCGACGTCCCCAACGCCCGCTCGCTGCACAGTGCGCCGGTGCCCCGCACCGGCGGTCTGGCGGTGCTGCTGGGGCTGGCGCTGCCGCTGCTCGCGCTCGCCGTGCTGGGGCTGGCGCCGGGCGTGCTCGGCTGGATCGCACTGGCGCTGGCGCCGGTGGCGGCGGTCGCCTTCGTCGACGACCTCGGCGAGGTCGCGCCGCGCTGGCGGCTGCTCGCCCAGGTGCTCGGCGCGCTGGTGCTGATCGCCGTCGGGTTGCGCTGGGGCGTGGTCGAGCTGCCCGGGGTGGCGTGGGCGCTGCCGCTGGTCGCGAGTCTGCCGCTGACCCTGCTGGCGGTGGTGTGGATGACCAATCTCTACAACTTCATGGACGGCATGGACGGGCTGGCGGCGAGCATGACCCTGTTCGGTTTCGGTGCCCTGGCGCTGCTCGGCTGGAACGGCGGCGAGCCGGGCTATGCCGCCGTCGCCGGTTGCGTTGCCGCTGCCGGTGCCGGCTTCCTCAGCGGCAATTTCCCACCGGCGCGGATCTTCCTCGGTGACGTCGGCTCGGCCTCGCTGGGGCTGCTGGCGGCGGCCCTGGCGCTGTGGGGCGCGCAGCTCGGGTTGTTCCCGCTGTGGGTGGCGCTGCTCGCCTTCTCGCCCTTCGTGGTCGATGCCACCTGGACCCTGCTCGTACGGCTCGCGCGCGGCGAGCGGGTGTGGCAGGCGCATCGCTCGCACCACTACCAGCGCCTGGTGCTCGCCGGCTGGTCGCACCGCCGCACCCTGCTGCGTGCCCAGCTGCTGATGGCCGCCGCCAGCGCCTGCGCGGTCGCCGCGCCGGGGCTGGTGGCGCGCGATCAGTGGCTGGTGATCGGTGCCTGGTGCGCGATCTATCTGCTGGTACACCTCAAGGTCGGGCTGGTCGAGCGCGCCGCCGCGGGGTCGCGCGCATGAACCCGGTGCTCGACCGGCTGCGCTCGCGCACCGCCGCCTTCGCCCACGATCTCGTCACCATCCCCGCGGCCTGGCTGCTGGCCTACTGGCTGCGCTTCAACCTCGGCGAGATCCCCCCCGAGTTCCTCGCCGGGGCGCTGCAGGTGCTGCCCTGGGTGATGCTGGTGCAGGGCAGCGTCTATTGGGCCTTCGGGCTCTATCGCGGGGTGTGGCGCTTCGCCTCGCTGCCGGACCTGATCCGTATCCTCAAGGCGGTGGTGGTCGGCTCGCTGCTGGTGATCGCGGTGCTCTTCATCGTCAACCGCTCGCTGGCGCTGCCGCGCTCGGTGCCGGTGATCTATCTCGGCCTGCAGCTGGCGCTGCTGACCGGGCCGCGCCTGCTCTATCGCTGGCTCAAGGATCGCAAGCTCGACCTCTCCGGCGGTCAGCGGGTGCTGATCGTCGGTGCCGGGCGCGCCGGCGAGATGCTGGTGCGCGACATGCTGCGCGACCCGCGCCGCGCCTATGTCCCGATCGGCTTCCTCGACGACAAGCTGCGCCGTCAGGGCAGCGAGGTCCACGGCGTGCCGGTGCTGGGGTCGACCACGGCGCTGCCGGCGCTGGCCGCGCGTCACGACGTCGAGCTGGTGCTGTTGGCGGTGCCGAGCGCCGGGGCGCGACAGATGCGCCGCCTGGTGGCGCTGTGCGAGCGCGCCGGGGTGGCCTTCCGCACCGTCCCCGAGCTGGCCAGCCTGATGCGCGGCGAGGTCAGCATCGGCCAGCTGCGCCCGGTGTCGATCGAGGACCTGCTCGGGCGCGACCCGGTGCGGCTCGACTGGGACGGGATCTGTGCCGGGCTCTCGGGACGGGCGATCCTGATCACCGGCGCCGGCGGTTCGATCGGCTCGGAGCTGGTGCGCCAGCTCGCCGGCGCCGCCCCCGAGCGACTGATCCTGGTCGACAGCTGCGAGTACAACCTCTATCGCATCGAGCTGGAGCTGCGCGAGCGCCACCCCGGGCTGGCCTTCTCGCGCCACCTGCTCGACGTCACCGACGCCACCGCGATCGATGCCCTGTTCGCCGCCGAGCGCCCGGCGATCGTCTTCCACGCCGCCGCCTACAAGCACGTGCCGATGCTCGAGGATCAGGTCGGGGTGGCGGTGCGCAACAACGTCGGCGGCACCCGGGTGGTAGCCGAGGCGGCGGTCGCCCACGCCTGCGAGCGCTTCGTGCTGATCTCCACCGACAAGGCGGTGCACCCGGCCAACGTGATGGGTGCGACCAAGCGGCTGGCCGAGGCGCTGTGCCAGCGCCTCGATCGCGCCGAGGGCTGTCGTTTCATCACCGTGCGCTTCGGCAACGTGCTCGGCTCGGCCGGGAGCGTGGTGCCGCTGTTTCGCCGTCAGCTCGAACGCGGCGGTCCGCTCACCGTCACCCATCCCGAGATCGAGCGCTTCTTCATGACCATCCCCGAGGCCTGCCAGCTGATCATGCAGGCGGCGGCGATCGGCGAGGGCGGCGAGATCTTCGTTCTCGACATGGGCGAGCCGATCCGCATCGCCTATCTCGCCGAACAGATGATCCGGCTCGCCGGGCGCGAGCCCGGGGTCGACGTGGCCATCGAGTACGTCGGCCTGCGCCCCGGCGAGAAGCTCTACGAGGAGCTGTTCTACGACGGCGAGGACCTGGTCGAGACCGCGCACCCGAAGATCCGCGCCGCGCGCGGCGCCGGGGTCGCGCTCGATCCAGATCGCCTCGAGGCGCTGTGCCGCAGCGCGGTCGATGGCGACGAGCGCGCCGCCCGCGCGCTGCTGCAGGGGCTGTTGCCGGAGTGGCAGAGCCCGGTGATCGCGCCGGAGGGCGCCTGCGCATGTCCGCCGCCCCCGAGCTGAGCGCGGCCGAGTCCGCGGCGCTGGCGCGTCTGGCGCGCGCCGGCCGGCTCACCGAGAGCGATCTGGCGCGCGCCCGGCGCCTCGCCGAGGAGGGCGGCGAGGCACTGCTGCCGATGCTGTTGCGGCTCGGGTTGGTGGCCGAGCGCGCGCTCGCCGAGGCGCTGGCCGCCGAGCTCGGGCTCGAACTGGTCGAGCCCGAGCGCTTTCCGGGTGCGCCGGTGGCCGAGGAGCGCTTCACCCCGCGTTTTCTCAAGGACGCCCGGGTGTTGCCGCTGGCCGAGCGCGACGGCGTGCTGGAGGTCGCACTCGCCAACCCCGCCGATTCCTTCGTCGTCCAGGCGGTGCGACTCGCCGCCGCCGGCCCGGTGCGTCTGGCGGTGGCGCTGCCGAGCGTGCTCGAACAGAGCTTCGAGCGGCTCTACGAGGCCGCGCCCGAGCCCGCGGCGGAGGAGCCGAGCGGCGAGATCGACGCCACCGACATCGAGCAGCTCAAGGACCTCGCCAGCGAGGCCCCGGTGATCCGCATGGTCAACCAGCTGCTGCAGCGCGCCGTCGAGGCGCGCGCCTCGGACATCCATCTCGAGCCCTTCGCCGACACCCTGCGGGTGCGCTATCGCGTCGACGGCGTGTTGCAGGAGGTCGAGGCGCCGCCGGTGCGCTCGAGCGCGGCGGTGATCTCGCGGGTCAAGATCATGGCGCGGCTCAACATCGCCGAGCGCCGCCTGCCGCAGGACGGGCGCATCCCGCTGCGGGTGCAGGGGCGCGAGCTCGATCTGCGCGTCTCCACGGTGCCGACCCTGTTCGGCGAGAGTCTGGTGATCCGGCTGCTCGACAAGGACCGGGTGCGCTTCGATCTCGACGTCCTCGGTTTCGACGGCGCGCTGCGCGCGCGGCTCGATCGGGTGCTCGAACACCCCTACGGCATCCTCCTGGTCACCGGGCCGACCGGCTCGGGCAAGAGCACCACCCTCTACACCCTGCTCGCGCGGCTCAACACCGAGTCGCGCAAGATCATCACCGTCGAGGACCCGGTCGAGTATCAGCTCGCCGGGATCAACCAGATCCCGGTGCGTCCGGCCATCGGCATGACCTTCGCCAGCGCGCTGCGGGCGATCGTGCGCCAGGACCCGGACGTCATCATGGTCGGTGAGATGCGCGACCTGGAGACGGCGCGCATCGCGGTGCAGTCGGCGCTGACCGGACACCTGGTGCTCTCCACCCTGCACACCAACGATGCCGCAAGCGGTGCCACCCGGCTGCTCGAGATGGGGGTCGAGGACTATCTGCTGACCTCCACCGTCAACGGCATCCTCGCGCAGCGGCTGGTACGGCGGCTCTGCCCCCACTGTCGCGCGCGCTATCGCGCCGACGCCGAGCTGGCCGCGCGACTCGGCCTCGCCACGGACGCGCTCGACCTCCACCGCGCCGTCGGCTGCGACGCCTGTCGCGGCACCGGCTATCACGGCCGGCTGGTGATCGGCGAGCTGCTGATCCTCTCCGAGGCGGTCCGTGCCGCCGTGCTCGATCATGCCGGGGCCGCCGAGATCCGCCGCATCGCCCGTGCCGAGGGCATGGTGACCATGTTCGAGGACGGGGTGACGAAGGCGCGCGCCGGGCTGACCAGCATCGAGGAGGTGCTGCGGGTGGCCGAGGACTGAGACCATGGCGCGCTTCCAGTTCCGCGCAGTCAGGCTCGAGGGCGAGACGCTCGACGGCGAGCGCGAGGCGCCGGATCTGGCGGCGCTGCGCGCGCAGCTGCAGCACGAGGGCCTGCTGGTGCTGGAGCTGCGCCCGGCCGGCGGGCTGCGGGCGCGGTTGCGCGCGCGCGCGCGTCGTCGGCTCGGGCGCGCCGAGGTCACCGCGCTGACCCGCCAGCTCGCCACCCTGCTGGAGTCGGGCATGGCCCTCGATCGTGCGCTGCAGATCCTCATCGAGCTGGCCGCCGCGGGGCCGACCACCCGGGTGCTCGGCGACCTGCAGCAGCGGGTGCGCGGTGGTGCGAGCTTCTCGGCGGCACTCGCCGAGCAGGACGGTCAGTTCTCCAGGCTCTATGTCAGCATGGTGCGCGCGGGCGAGGCCGGCGGCGCGCTCGATCGCGTGCTGGGGAGTCTGGCCGATTATCTCGAACGCATCGCCGAGCTGCGCCAGACGGTGATCTCGGCGCTGGTCTATCCGGCGATCCTGGTCACGGTGGCGGGGCTGACGGTGGCCCTGTTGCTGATCTTCGTCGTCCCCCAGTTCGCCGGCCTGTTCGCCGACATGGGCGCGACCCTGCCGCGCTCGACCCGCATCCTCATCGGTCTCGGCGAGCTGCTGCGCGACCACTGGTGGGTGCTGCTCTGTCTGCCCGCGCCGATCGCCCTGGCGCTCGAACGCTGGCTGGAGGACCCGGCGCGCCGCGTCCGGCTCGATCGCCGCCTGCTCGGGCTGCCGCTGGCCGGTGCGCTGTTGTGGCGGCTGGAGACGGCGCGGCTCTGTCACACCCTCGCCACCCTGCTCGGCAACGGTCTGCCGCTGGCCGGCGCGCTCGATCTGGCCCGCGAGGTGGTGACCAACCGCGCGCTCGCCGAACGGCTCGAGGCCGCCGGCGACGAGCTGCGTCGCGGGCGTGGTCTGGCCGGCCCGCTGGCGCGCCACCAGGCGCTGCCGCCGCTGGCGCTGCAGATGGTCCGGGTCGGCGAGGAGTCGGGCGGACTGGAGCCGGTGCTGGCGAAGGTCGCGACGATCTACGATCGCGAGACCCGCGCTGCGGTGCAGCGCCTGCTCGCGTTGCTCGAACCGGCGCTGATCCTCGGCCTCGGGGTGGTGGTCGCCGGGATCATCCTCTCGATCCTCGGCGCCATCCTCGGTGCCAACGCCCTGGTGGTTTGAGGCCGGCGCGGGCGTTTGCCCGTGCTTTCCCCGGCCCTCTAGAATGGCCTCCCCTTCACTCGCGTATCGGCATTGCCATGGATTCTCAGCGTTCGCGTACGTACGGTTTCACCCTGGTCGAGCTGCTGGTGGTGCTCGCCATCCTCGGACTGCTCGCCGGGGTGGTCGGTCCCCAGGTGATGAAGTTCCTCGACAGCTCCAAGAGCAAGACCGCCAAGCTGCAGGTCGACAGCCTCGCCGCCACCCTCGATCTCTACCGGCTCGAGGTCGGGCGCTATCCGAGCACCAGCGAGGGGCTCGAGGCGCTGGTGCGCAATACCGCCGACCTCGACACCTGGAACGGCCCCTATCTCACCAAGGGCGAGGTGCCCACCGACCCCTGGGGCAACCCCTATCATTACCGTTTCCCCGGCGAGCACGGCGGTTTCGACCTGTGGACCTTCGGCGCCGACAACCGCGAGGGCGGCGAGGGCGAGAGCGCCGACCTCCACAGCTGGGACTGAGCGCGTGCGCGCCGCTCGCGCGCCCGGGTTCACCCTGGTCGAGCTGCTGGTGGTGCTGGCGATCCTCGGCCTGGTGCTCGCCGCGCTCCCCGGCGCCTTCAGCGCCGCGCTCCCCGGGGTCGAGGCCAAGGCTGCGGCGCGGCGCACGGTGGCCGCGCTGCGCCTGACGCGCGAGCGGGCGATCCGCGAGGCCCGCGCCGAGGCGCTGCTGGTGCGCCCCGCCGCGCACCGTCTGGAGCCGCCGGGTGCGGCGCCGGTGCAGCTGCCGCGGCGTCTGGCGCTGCATCTGGAGACGGCCCGCGCCGAGCTGGTCGGTGCGCGCGCCGGGGCCATCCGTTTCTTCCCCGACGGCAGTTCGAGCGGCGGGCGCATCGTGCTGAGCGCCGAGGGGCGCGGCTATCAGGTCGGGGTGCACTGGCTGACCGGGCGGGTGTACATGGCCCCCTGGAGCGCGCCATGAGCCGGGCGCGCGAGCGCGGCTTCTCGCTGCTCGAGGCGGTGGTCGCCTTCGCCATCCTCGCCCTTGCCCTCGGGGTGCTGCTGGAGATCTTCTCGCGCGCCTCGCTCGCCAGTCAGCGCGCGACCATGCTGGCACGCGCCTCGGCGCTCGCCGAGTCGCGCCTGGCGCTGGTCGACGGCGGTGCCGTCGACCTCGTCCCCGGGGTGATCGAGGGCGGCGAGGCGGCGGGGATGCGCTGGAGCCTGGCGATGATCCCGCTGGCGCGCGCCGGGCTCGCCGCCGGCGATCCCCAGCCCTACCGGGTCGAGGCGCGGGTGCGCTGGGTCGAGGCCGGGCGCGAGCGTCGGCTGGTGCTGCCCACCCAGCGTCTCGGCGCGCCGCTGCCATGAGCCCGCGCCGCCGCGCGCGCGGCTTCACCCTGCTCGAACTGCTGGTGGCGCTGGCGCTGCTCGGGCTGATCGCGACCCTGGTGTTCGCCGGTCTGCGCCTCGGTGCGCGCACCTGGGAGGCGGTCGACGCGCGCGCCGAGGCGCTCGCCGAGCTGCGCGCGGTGCATGGTTTCGTCGGTCGCGCGCTGCGTCAGGGGCGGGCGCTGGCGCTGACCCGCGAGGACGGCGTGCACCCGGTGTTCGCCGGTGACAGCGAGCGTCTGGAGTGGGTTGCGCCCTTGTCGACCCATGTCGGCCTGCCCGGTCTGCATCTGCTGCGTCTGACCCGCGAGCGGGGTCCGCGCGGCGAGGTGCTGATGCTCACCCACTGGCTGTTCCATCCCGAGGTGCTCGCCGGCGCGTCCGGTACGCCGCCCTGGGTGGCGCTGGCCGATGAGCCGCCAGCGCCCGGTGCGCCGGGCGAGGAACTGGACCTGGGCGACGGCGCCTTTGGCCGGACCCTGCTGCTGGCGGGGCCGATGCGCTTCGTGCTGGCCTATTACGGCACCCGCGAGGGCGAGCCGGGCCCGGCCTGGCATCGCGACTGGCTGGGTCAGCCGCGCCCGCCGCGGTTGGTGCGGATGCGGTTGCGCACCGCGGCGCTCGACTGGCCCGAGCTGGTGGTGGCGCTCGCCGATGAGGCGGCGCGATGAGTGCGTCGCGTCAGCGCGGGGTGGCGCTGCTGCTGGTGCTCTGGGTGCTGGCGCTATTGACGGTGATGGCCGCCGGGCTGACCGCCACCGGGCGCAGCGAGTTGGCGCTGGTCGACAACGCGCTCGCCGCCGCGCGCTTCCGCGCCGCCGCCGATGCCGCGCTCGCCGAGGTGGCGCTACGCCTGACGCTGCCGCCGGGGCGGCTTGGCGAGCCGCTGTGGCGGGTCGACGCCACGCCCCATCCCTGGACCTTCGGCGGCGAGCGGCTGGAGGTCCGCATCCAGGACCTCGGCGGGCTGATCGATCTCAACCGCGCCGACCCGCAGCGGCTCACCGACCTGTTGCGGGTCCTCGGGGTCGAACCGGGGCGAGCCGGACGGCTGGCGGCGGAGATCGTCGACTGGCGCGATGGCGATGCATTGACCCGCGCGGGGGGCGCCGAAGACGCCGATTACCGCGCCCTCGGTCGCGCCTTCGGGGCCCGCGATGGCGATCTGCCGCTGGTCGACGAGCTGGCGCTGCTGCCGGGGATGACGCCCGAGCTGGTCGCGGCGCTGGCGCCGCTGACGCGGGTGACGGGTGACGCTGGCGGGATCGCGCGCGCCTTCGCCCCGGCGGCGGTGCTCGCCGCACTCGACGGTCTCGGGCTGGAGCAGGCGCAAGCACTGCGCGCGGCGCGCGAGATCGATCCCAGGCTGCGCGGTGGGCCGCGCTATCGCGTCGAGGTGCGCGCCCGCGACGGTGGCTGGCGGTTGCTGGCGCTGCTCGAACTCGGTGCCGACCCGGGGCGCCCCTATCGCGTGCGCTGGCGCCGTCTCGTCTATCCCGGCGCCTGAGCCGGGCGGTTCAGACGCCGGGCTCGGCGAGCAGCCGCTCCAGGGCGGGGAGGTCGGCGCCGCGCCAGGGGCGGTCGTCGACCGGGTCGAGCGGCGGCTGGCGCCGCGCCCGTGGCGGCAGCACGATCAGCTCGAAGGGCTGGTCGCCGGCGACGAAGCTGAAGGCGGGGTGGGCATTGCGGGCACCGCCGGGATAGCGCAGGGTGCGCTCGCCCTCGTCCCAGGGAATGCCCTGGTCGTGGAGACGGAAGAGCACGTCCTCGGGGCGCTCGGCATAGAGCAGCAACTCGACCCCGAGGCTGGGGTCGCCGACGCCCTGCAGCGCCGCGCCGACCAGTCGCGGCGAGAAGTCGGCGAGGTTGCGCATCGCCCCGGCGGCGGCCTCGCGCATCCGCCGCAACTGCGCGGCGTCGTCGTCGCGGAACAGCCGGCGCTGGGTCAGCAGCGCCTCCTGCACGGTCTCGTTGTCCGGCCAGTGCCGACGGTCGCGGATGCCGGTGCGGGTGGCGGCCTTGCGTCTGGCCCGGTCGAAGTCGGACAGGCCCTGTTCGATCATGATGCGCGCGGCCTCGTAGGCCATTCGCGCACGCAGGGCGTCGGTGCGCGCTCGTGCGGTCATCGCTGAACCCCTCCGCTCGTTCGCCGGTCCCGCCGGGGCGGGTCTGTGGACGACCATCGCGGGCGTCGTCACGCCCGTATCGGCACCGACACTAGCATGGCCGACGGCGGCGGCGGAAGGGTGTTCCGGCAAGGGCACCGTGCGTGGCGCGGCGATGAGCTCGGTTGTCGGGGCGCGGACCGGGTGGTGGTGCCGCCAGGATGGTCGTCGCGACGATGAATGCTCGCGAAAGCGCAAAATTTTGATATCTTTAGAGCCATTATCGTAGAAGTCGGTTTACCCGCTCCGGGTACGATCGAGCAGACGAGATCACTGAATGTTCGGCCTCATCAGCAAGAACCGTACACTGATCGGTGTCGATATCGGCTCGACCTCGGTCAAGCTCATCGAACTCTCGCGCGGGCACGCCAACGCCTCGAGCGGGTTGCGCCTCGAGCACTTCGCCATCGAGCCGCTGCCGGCCAATGCGGTCGCCGAGAAGAAGATCGTCGAGTCCGAGGCGGTGGGCGAGACCATCGCCCGTGCGGTGAGTCGCTCGGGCACCGAGACCAAGCGTGCCGCCGTGGCGGTGGCCGGCTCGGCGGTGATCACCAAGATGATCGTGATGCCGGGCGGACTCGAGGACGCCGAGCTGGAGAGCCAGATCGAACTCGAGGCCGACCAGTACATCCCCTATCCGCTCGAGGAGGTCAATCTCGACTTCGAGGTGATCGGTCCCTCGCAGACCAACCCGGGGATGATCGACGTGCTGCTCGCCGCCTCGCGCACCGAGAACGTCGACGACCGGGTCAACGCCCTCGAGACCGCCGGGCTGGTGCCGGCGATCGTCGATGTCGAGGCCTATGCCATGGAGAACGCCTGTGCGCTGCTGCTCGAGGAGGACGGCGAGCCGGGCGCGACCGTCGCCCTGGCCGACGTCGGCAGCGCGACCACCACCCTGCACGTGCTCCACGAGGGGCGCATCGTCTATACCCGCGAACAGAACTTCGGCGGGCAGCAGCTGCGTGACGAGGTGCAGCGTCGCTACGGCTTCTCGCGTGAGCAGGCGGCGGCGAAGATCCTCGACGGCGATGTCGCCGAGGGCTACGACATCGATGTACTCGCGCCCTTCAAGGAGGCCTTGGCGCAACAGATCGGCCGTGCGCTGCAGTTCTTCTATTCGGGCACCAGCTACAACCGGGTCGACCGGCTGGTGATCTCCGGCGGCGTGGCCTCGCTGCCCCGGCTCGATCAGCTCGTCAGCGAGCGACTGCGTATTCCGACCACCATCGCCAATCCCTTCGCGCGCATGACCCTGGCCCCGACGCTCGACGCCCAGGCGTTGATGCGCGAGGCGCCGGGGATGATGCTCGCGCTCGGCCTGGCCCTGCGGGGAGTGGACTAGAGATGCCACGGATCAACCTGCTGCCGTGGCGCGAAGAGGCGCGACAGCGGCGCAAGAAGGAGCTGGCGATCGCCGCCGGCGCGGCGCTCGGCGCGACCCTGGTGCTGGCGGTGCTGGTGCACCTTCATTACGACGGGCGCATCGCCTATCAGGAGAGTCGCAACCAGCTGTTGCAGCAGGAGATCGCCCAGCTCCAGCGCAAGATCCGCGAGATCGACCGGCTCGAGCAGACCAAGGCCGACCTGCTTGCGCGCATGGAGGTCATCCAGAACCTGCAGCAGAGTCGGCCCGAGATCGTCCACCTCTTCGAGGAGCTGGTGGTGACCATCCCCGAGGGGGTCTATCTCAACCGTCTCGAGCAGAAGGGGCGTTCGGTGGTGGTCGAGGGGCGCGCCCAGTCCAACGCCCGGGTCTCGGCCTTCATGAGCAGCATCGAGTCATCGGACTGGGTCGGCAATCCGCGGCTGATGCTGATCGAGAACAAGGACAAGACCGGGACCGGGCTGAGCCACTTCCGGCTGTCCTTCGATCAGGTCCGCCCCGGCGGCGAGGACGAGGACCAGCCGGCATGATCGGCGCGACACGTGGCTCGCCCCCGACGGAGACCGCGACGCGGCGGAGATCGTCATGGATCTGAATCAACTCAACGAACTCGATCTCAGCACCATCGGCGACTGGCCGCTGCCGGCCAAGGCGGCGGTGATCGCGGTCGGCTGTCTGCTGCTCGGCGTCGCGGCCTACCATTTCGACATCAAGAATCAGCTGATGCTGCTCGAGACCGCCGAGCGTCAGGAGCAGCAGCTGCGCGCCGATTTCGAGAAGAAACAGCGCAAGGCGGCCAACCTCGCCGGCTATCGTCAGCAGCTCGCCGAGATGGAGGAGTCGTTCGGCGCCATGCTGCGCCAGTTGCCGAACAAGACCGAGGTCGCCTCGCTGCTGATCGATGTCTCCCAGACCGGGCTGGCCAACGGGCTGGAGTTCGAGCGCTTCGAGCCCGAGGGCGAGAACCAGCGCGACTTCTACGCCGAGCTGCCGATCCGGATCCGCGTCAACGGCAGCTATCACGAGTTCGGTCGATTCATCAGCGGGCTCGCGGCGCTGCCGCGCATCGTCACCATCCACGACATCGAGATCGAGCAGCCCGGCGGTCGCGACCGGGATGTCGCCGAGGCGGGGCGCAAGCTCTCGCTCGATGCCACCGTCAAGACCTATCGCTATCTCGACGAGGGGGCGGCGCAATGAACCGGATCCGCCTGTCCGTCCCGGTCGCCGCGCTGCTGGTGCTGGCCGGCTGTGGTGGCGGCAACATGTCCGATCTCGAACGCTATGTCGGCGAGGTCAAGTCGCGTCCGCCGCGTCCGGTCGAGCCGCTGCCCGAGATCCAGCCGGTCGACAGCTTCGTGTTCGACCCCGGCGATCGACGTGACCCCTTCGTCCCCGATCGCGGGCTCGCCCCGCTCGCCGCCGAGGAGAGCGACAACGGTCTGGCGCCCGACCCCAATCGCCGCAAGGAGGTGCTCGAGGGCTATGCACTCGATGCCTTGCGCATGGTCGGGACGCTCGAGCAGACGGACCTGCGCTGGGCGCTGGTGCGGACCCAGGACGGGGTCCTGCACCGGGTGCGGGTCGGCAACTACATGGGGCTGAACAACGGGCAGATCGTCAGCATCGACGAGGACTCGATCGAGCTCATCGAGATCGTCGCCGACGCCCCGGGGCAGTGGCGCGAGCGCGACGCGGCCCTGGAGCTTTCCGAATGATTTCTGGAGGGGACCCCGGCATGAACGCACCATCTCAATCCGATGCACGCCTCGGGAGGGCGCTGGCGCGCGGCGTGCGCCGGCCGGTCGTGTCGCTGTGTCTTCTGCTCCTGCTGCTCGCCGGCTGGAGCACCGCGACGATGGCCGTGGAGCTGCGCGACGTGCAGTTCGCCGCCCAGCCCGGCAACCGGGTCGAGATCCAACTCGAGCTCTCGGCGCCGGTGAGTCCGCCCGAGACCTTCGCCACCGATGCGCCGGCGCGGATTGCGCTCGACTTCCCCGGGGTGAGCAACGGGCTCGATGAGCGCTCGCTGCCGATCGGCATCGGTTCGGTGCACAGCCTAGTGGCGGTGGAGGCGAGCAATCGCACCCGGGTGGTGATCAATCTCAGCGATCCCGTCCCCTATCGGGTGAGCAGCGAGGGCAACCGGGTGCGTCTGATCATCGAGACCCAGGCCGACGCGGCCGGCTCGCCGCCGAGTCGGCAAACGACAGCGGCGCTGTCCCGACCGACCGCGACGCGCGCGCCGTCGACGCCGGCCTCCGGCGGTTCGGTGCGCGATATCGACTTCAGACGCGGCGCCGAGGGTGAGGGGCGGGTGCTGATCCGTCTGCCCAACCCCGAGACCCGGGTGACGGTGCGCGAGCAGGGGCGGCGGGTGATGGTCGAACTGCACGACACCTCGCTGCCGCGCCGGTTGTTCCGCCGACTCGACGTGGTCGACTTCGCCACCCCGGTGGTGGCCGTCGAGTCGCGCCCGCGCGGGCGCAACGTCGAGGTCGCGGTGGAGACCGGCAGCGATTACGACTACATGGCCTATCAGACCGACGACCTCTTCACCCTCGACTTCCGTCCGCTGACCGCGGCGGAGAAGGAAGAGCAGCTGCGCAGCAAGGTCGTCTACGAGGGCGAGCGGCTGTCGCTGAACTTCCAGGACATCGAGGTGCGGGCGGTGCTGCAGGTGCTGGCCGACTTCACCGATCTCAACCTGGTGGCCAGCGACACCGTCACCGGCAACATCACCCTGCGGCTGAAGAACGTCCCCTGGGACCAGGCGCTCGACATCATCCTCAAGACCAAGGGACTGTCGATGCGCCGTACCGGCAACGTCATCATGGTTGCGCCGACCGAGGAGATCGCCAGCCAGGAAGAGCTGGAGATGCGCTCGATGCAGAAGATCGAGGAGCTGGCGCCGTTGCGCTCGGAGTTCATCCAGGTCAACTACGCCAAGGCCGCCGATCTCGCCCGTCTGCTCAAGAGCGAGGAGAATCAGCTGCTGACCAAGGATCGCGGCAACGTCACCGTCGACGAGCGCACCAACACCCTGCTGGTGCAGGACACCGCCGCGCGGCTCGAGGACATCCGCGGCATCGTCACCCGGCTCGACGTACCGGTGCGCCAGGTGATGATCGAGTCGCGGGTGGTGATCGCCGAGAGCAACTTCGCGCGTGATCTCGGCGTGCGCTTCGGGCTGTCGACCTCGTTCGGCGCCGCGGGCGGCAACGAGGTGATGATCGCCGGCGCCCAGCCCGGCACCCTCGAGATCGGTGGCTTCGACAAGGGCCCCTTCGGTCTCAACGTCGACACCGGCAGCCCCTACAACTCCGGGATCATCGACGAGGACGACAACCAGACCCTGATGGTCGACCTCGCCGCCCCCAACCCATCCGGCGCGGTCAACTTCCTGATCGGCAAGGTCGGCTCCTATCTGCTCCAGCTCGAACTCTCGGCGATGCAACAGGAGGGACGCGGCGAGATCATCTCCAGCCCGCGGGTGATCACCTCCGATCAGCACCAGGCGACGATCAAGGTCGGTCAGCAGATCCCCTATCAGACGGTGTCGCAGAACGGCACCCAGACCCAGTTCAAGGACGCGGTGCTGCAGCTCGACGTCACCCCGCACATCACCCCCGATGACAGGGTGATCATGGACCTGTTGGTCAACAAGGACGCGCCCAACTATACCAACGAGACCGATAGCGGCATCGCCATCGATACCCGCTCGGTGGAGACCTCGGTGCTGGTCGACAACGGCGAGACCGTGGTGCTCGGCGGCGTCTACGAGCGCACCCGCGGCTTCAAGAAAGAACAGGTGCCCTGGCTCGGCGACATCCCGGTGGTGGGACGGCTGTTCAAGCAGGAGCTGCGAGAGGATAACAACAGCGAACTGCTGATCTTCGTGACCCCCAAGATCCTCCGCGGCGATCTCGCGCGACGCTGATGGCGCCGTCCCGGCGCCCTCGGGAACCCGCATCTTTCCCGGGGATGCCGGCGTTTTTTTCGCGTATCCGGGACGCAACTTACCCCATGGGGCTAGAATGTCGCGCGAGCCGGGCGTTGCCCCGCTCCGCTGATGGGCGCGCTCGACCCGTCCCGCCGTGCCTGCGACCGCATGCGTGCCGGGGTGCCCGGTCGATCGTCCATGTCATCCGAGGGCTGCCTGGGGAGTCGGTCTCGAGCCGGGCAAGGCGTGCACGGTGGCCGGCATCCCGCCGCCGTCGTCGCCCGCGTCGAGACACCTCCTTGGTCCTCGTTCCAATGTTTCCGCAGCCCGAGCAGGCGCTGGCCCACCGTTCGCCGGTGTCGTCGGGTCGCCCGGGTCGGCAGGCGATGTAGGTCACCGCCATCCCCGCCGGTTCGCGCTGCGCGCTCATCCAACTCGATGCGAGGGAGGACGCGAACCTCACCCGCGTACAGACAACCTGGCATATCTTTCGCTATGATCCGTGCACAGAACATCTTCATCGTCGGCCCGATGGGGGCCGGAAAAAGCACCGTCGGGCGTCAGCTCGCCGAGGCGCTCTCCTACACCTTCAAAGACAGCGACCAGGAGATCCAGCGTCGTACCGGTGTCGATATCCCCACCATCTTCGAGTTCGAGGGCGAGGCCGGCTTCCGTGCCCGCGAGCGTCAGGTCATCGTCGACCTGATCGCCGGTGAACGGATGGTGCTGGCCACCGGCGGCGGGGTCATCATCGACCCCGAGAACCGTCAGGACCTGGCCGCGCGTGGCGTGGTCATCTATCTCCACTGCAGCGCCGAGCAGCAGCACGCCCGCACCGCCCGCGACCGCAATCGTCCGCTGCTCGACACCGAGGAGCCGCTGCAGCGCCTGCGCGAACTGATGGAGGAGCGCGAGCCGCTCTATCGCCAGGTCGCCGACATGGTGGTGACCACCGAGAAGCGCGGCACCGGCTCGGTGGTCAAGGAGATCGTGCGGCGGCTCGAGGAGGGCGCCACCGGCGTGCTCTGACCCCGATTTACGTTTGGGGTCGAACCCCTTCGCTCTGTGAGGGCGTCGCCCGGGACGGTCACAGCCACGGGCGCGTCGTGTCGGCGTCGGCGGTTGATGCGGACGATCGGGCGGGGTGTCTGGTCGGGTGATGCGATTGCAACTCCGTGTCAGACCGCTAAGATGCCAATAAGACCGATCATCAACCCGTGCGCGCGCATCCCTTGCGCCAGCCGTGCCAAGGACCGGGCTGGCCCCGGTCGCTGACGCCCAGCGCCATCCCGTCATCGGCCCGCCGTAATGCGTCGCCGCTGACGGGGGACGACGAGCCGGCGCCGGTGTGCGAGCCAACCCGCCAAGAGCTGCCTTATGACCAGAACCCTTGAAGTCGATCTTGGGGACAGAAGTTACCCGATCCATATCGGTCCCGGACTGCTCCACGACCCCGTGCTCTACCGCCCCCATATCCGTGGCCGGCAGGTGATGATCGTCACCAATGAAACGGTGGCACCCTTGTATCTGGCCCCCTTGCGCGCAGCCCTCGATGGTCTCGAGGTGCGCGAGGTGGTGCTGCCCGATGGTGAGCAGTACAAGACCCTTGAGGTGTGGAACCGCATCTTCGACGCCCTGCTCGATGCCCGTTTCGCGCGTGACTGCACCCTGATCGCGCTCGGCGGCGGGGTGGTCGGCGACATGGCCGGGTTCGCCGCGGCCTGTTATCAGCGTGGCGTGCCCTTCATCCAGGTGCCCACCACCCTGCTCTCCCAGGTCGACTCCTCGGTCGGCGGCAAGACCGGCATCAACCACCCCGCCGGCAAGAACATGATCGGCGCCTTCCATCAACCGCTGGCGGTGATCGCCGATACCGAGACCCTCGACACCCTGCCCCAGCGCGAACTCTCGGCCGGTCTGGCCGAGGTGCTGAAGTACGGACTGATCCGCGATCCCTCCTTCCTCGACTGGCTGGAGTCGCACATGGCCGAGCTGCTCTCGCGCGACCCCGAGGCGCTCGCCCACGCCATCCGCCGCTCCTGCGAGATCAAGGCACAGATCGTTGCCGAGGATGAGCTGGAGTCGGGACAGCGCGCCCTGCTCAATCTCGGTCACACCTTCGGACACGCGATCGAGACGGCCTCGGGCTATGGCAACTGGCTCCACGGCGAGGCCGTCGGCGCCGGCATGTGCATGGCCGCCGATCTCTCGGCGCGCATGGGCTGGCTGGCCGAGGCCGATGTCGAGCGGGTGCGCAGCCTGGTCACCTGCGCCGGGCTGCCCACCGAGCCGCCGCCCGAACTCGACGCCGAGCGCTTCCGCGAGCTGATGGCGGTCGACAAGAAGGTGCTCGACGGGCGTCTGCGTCTGGTGTTGCTCACCGCCGTCGGCGAGGCGGTGATCAGCGACGAGATCGATCAGGATCAATTGATGGCGACCCTGTCGGCGCGACGTCCCTGAGGGTGGTCGCCCACGCCCCGTGATCCGCACGCGCGCATAGATAGTGGCGTGCGCCGGTGTTCGACGTTATTATTAGGGGTTCGCGATTTCAACCCGGCCTGGTCGCTGGGGTTCGCATGCCTCGAACCCCGCTCGCCGAACACCGGCGTCGGCGGCCCGTGCCGACGCGCTCCGGACACCCTGGAGATCGCACGCCGAGCGTATTGCGATGACGAGCGAGCCTGCTCTCTGGATCCAGGACACAGGATTGTGACGCCAACCGCCTGGCGGTCGGCACGCGCCCTGGTGCTCGATCACCAAGGTCTTCCCGTCCACGGCGGCGTCGACAGTCGGAATCATTTACCCCAGGTATCAACGAGGTCAGCGATGAGCCTTCGTGCCTTGCCTCCTGCACAGGGTCTCTATGACCCAGCCAATGAGCGCGACGCCTGTGGCGTCGGCTTCGTCTGCAACATCAAGAACGAGAAGCGTCACGCAATCGTTCAACAGGGACTCGAGATCCTCGAGCGACTGACCCATCGCGGTGCCGTTGGCGCTGATCCCAAGGCCGGCGATGGCGCCGGTATCCTGGTGCAGATCCCCGACGCCTTCTTCCGCGCCGTGGTCGATTTCGAACTGCCGCCCGTGGGCGCCTATGGCGTCGGCATGGTGTTCCTGCCCAAGGACGCCGATGCACGCGCGCGCATGGAGGAGACCGTCACCCGCCACCTCGAGGAAGGTGGTCAGCGCGTGCTCGGTTGGCGCGACGTCCCGGTCGACAACAGCTCGCTCGGCGAGAGCGTGCTGCCGAGCGAACCGATGGTGCGCCAGGTGTTCGTCGGCTGCGGCGACAACTGTCCCGACCAGGACGCCTTCGAGCGCCGTCTGTTCGTCATCCGCAAGCGGATGGACAACGAGATCCGCAGCGCCGGCTTCGACAAGACCGCCTACTACGTGGTCTCGCTGTCCTCGCGCACCATCAACTACAAGGGCATGCTGCTCGCCGATCAGGTCGGCAAGTACTACCTCGATCTCGGCGACGAGCGCTTCACCTCGGCCCTGGCCCTGGTGCACCAGCGCTTCTCGACCAACACCTTCCCGACCTGGGACCTGGCGCAGCCGTTCCGCATGATCTGCCACAACGGCGAGATCAACACCGTGCGCGGCAACGTCAACTGGATGGCCGCGCGCCGTCACACCATGCGCTCGGAGATCCTCGGCGACGATCTCGACAGTATCTGGCCGCTGATCCCCGAGGGTCAGTCCGACTCGGCCTGCTTCGACAACGCGCTCGAGCTGCTGGTGATGGGCGGCTACTCGCTCGCCCACGCGATGATGATCCTGATCCCCGAGGCGTGGTCGGGTAACAAGCAGATGGACGCCGAGCGGCGCGCCTTCTACGAGTACCACGCGGCGCTGATGGAGCCCTGGGACGGTCCGGCGGCGGTCGCCTTCACCGACGGTCGCCAGATCGGCGCCACCCTCGACCGCAACGGCCTGCGTCCGGCGCGCTACCTGGTCACCAACGACGACATGGTGATCATGGGCTCGGAGATGGGCGTGCTCGACATCGCCGAGGAGCGCATCGTCAAGAAGTGGCGACTGCAGCCGGGCAAGATGTTCCTGATCGACCTCGAGCAGGGCCGCATCATCGACGACGCCGAGATCAAGGCCGAGCTGGCCGGCGCGCAGCCCTACGGCGAGTGGCTGGGCAAGACCCAGATCCACCTCGACGAGCTGCCCACCGACGTCGCCCCGATGGCCCCCGACGAGGCCACCCTGCTCGACGCCCAGCAGGCCTTCGGCTACACCCAGGAAGACCTCAAGTTCCTGCTCGCGCCGATGATCGCCAGCGGTCAGGAGGCGATCGGCTCGATGGGTGCGGACAACCCGCCCTCGGTGCTGTCGAGCCGTCCCAAGCACCTCTCGACCTACTTCAAGCAGAACTTCGCCCAGGTCACCAACCCGCCGATCGATCCGATCCGCGAGGAACTGGTGATGTCGCTGGTGTCGCTGATCGGCCCGCGCCCCAACCTGCTCGGTCTCAACGAGATGGGCAAGAACTGGCGTCTGGAGGTCAACCAGCCGGTCCTCACCAACGAGGACCTGGAGCGGGTGCGCCACATCGAGGACAACTGTGGCGGCGCCTTCCGCACCACCACCCTGCACATGGTCTATGCCTCGAGCGAGGGCTCCGCGGGCATGGCCGCTGCGCTCGAGCGGTTGTGCAAGGAGGCCGAGGATGCGGTGCTCGCCGGCTACAACATCCTCATCCTCTCCGACCGCAACACCAACCGTGACCACATCGCCATCCCGGCGCTGCTGGCCACCTCGGCGGTGCATCACCACCTGATCCGTCGCGGGCTGCGCACCAGCTCCGGCCTGGTGGTCGAGACCGGTGCGGCGCTCGAGGTGCATCACTTCGCCACCCTCGCCGGTTACGGCGCCGAGGCGATCAACCCCTATCTGGCCTTCGACACCATCCAGTCGATGCTTGCCGCCGAGGACGACGCGCCGAGCTTCGAGGAAGCGCAGTCGCGCTACATCAAGGCCGTCGGCAAGGGGCTGAAGAAGGTGATGTCGAAGATGGGCATCTCCACCTTCCAGTCCTACTGCGGCGCGCAGATCTTCGACGCGGTCGGTCTCAACAGCGGCTTCGTCGAGGCCTACTTCACCGGCACCCCGACCACGGTCGAGGGCGTGGGTCTGCCCGAGGTCGCCGAAGAGGCGGTGCGCTGGCACGCCCAGGCATTCGGTGGCGAGCAGATCTATCGCAAGCATCTCGATGTCGGCGGCGACTACGCCTTCCGGCTGCGCGGCGAGGAGCACATCTGGACCCCGGACAGCATCGCCAAGCTGCAGCACGCCACGCGTGCCAACGACGCCAACACCTTCGCCGAGTTCTCGCGTCTGATCGACGAGCAGAGCGAGCGGTTGCTGACCTTCCGCGGGCTGATGGACTTCAGGTTCGCCGAGACCCCGGTGCCGATCGACGAGGTCGAGCCGGCCAAGGAGATCGTCAAGCGTTTCGTCACCGGCGCGATGTCCTTCGGCTCGATCAGCTACGAGGCGCACTCGACCCTGGCCAAGGCGATGAACGCCATCGGCGGCAAGTCGAACACCGGTGAGGGTGGCGAGGAGCCCGAGCGCTTCAACCCGCTGCCCGACGGTTCGAGCAACCCCGAGCGCTCGGCGATCAAGCAGGTCGCCTCGGGTCGTTTCGGCGTCACCGCCGAGTACCTGGTCAACGCCGACGACATCCAGATCAAGATCGCCCAGGGCGCCAAGCCCGGCGAGGGTGGTCAGCTGCCCGGTCACAAGGTCAACGCGCAGATCGCGCGGGTGCGTCACTCGACCCCGGGCGTCGGTCTGATCTCGCCGCCGCCGCACCACGACATCTACTCGATCGAGGATCTCGCCCAGCTGATCCACGACCTGAAGAACGTCAACCCCAAGGCGCGCATCTCGGTCAAGCTGGTCTCCGAGGTCGGTGTCGGCACCGTGGCCGCGGGCGTGTCCAAGGCCCATGCCGATCACGTCACCATCTCCGGCTATGACGGCGGCACCGGCGCCAGCCCGCTGACCTCGATCAAGCACGCCGGCTCGCCCTGGGAGATCGGTCTCGCCGAGACCCATCAGACGCTGGTGCTCAACCGTCTGCGCGGGCGCATCTCGGTGCAGGTCGACGGCGGCATGCGTACCGGTCGCGACGTGGTCGTCGGCGCGCTGCTCGGCGCCGACGAGTTCGGCTTCGCCACCGCGCCGCTGATCGTCGAGGGCTGTCTGATGATGCGCAAGTGTCATCTCAACACCTGCCCGGTCGGCGTCGCCACCCAGGATCCGGAGCTGCGCAAGCGCTTCACCGGCAAGCCCGAACACGTCATCAACTACTTCTTCTTCGTCGCCGAGGAAGTGCGTCAGCTGATGGCCAAGCTCGGCTTCCGCACCATCAACGAGATGATCGGTCGCTCCGATCGCCTCGAGATGCGTCGCGCCATCGATCACTGGAAGGCGCAGGGGCTCGACTTCTCGCGTCTGTTGGCCAAGCCCGAGGTCGGTCCCGAGGTCGCGATCCACAACACCGAGGCCCAGGACCACGGGCTCGACCAGGCGCTCGACAACGAGCTGATCGCTCAGGCCGCGCCCGCGCTCGAGCGCGGTGAGTCGGTACGCATCGAGACCCCGGTGAAGAACTTCAACCGTTCCTTCGGCGCCATGCTCTCGGGCCGCGTCGCCGAGCGCTACGGTCACGCCGGGCTGCCCGACGGCACCATCCACATCAAGGCCAAGGGCACCGCCGGTCAGTCGTTCGGCGCCTGGGTCGCCGGTGGCGTGACCGTCGAGCTCGAGGGCGAGGGCAACGACTACGTCGGCAAGGGCCTCTCGGGTGGACGCATCATCATCTACCCGCCGGCCGAGTCGGCCATCGGCAAGGCCGAGGAGAACATCATCGTTGGCAACACCGTGCTCTACGGTGCCATCAACGGCGAGTGCTTCTTCCGCGGTGTCGCCGGCGAGCGCTTCTGCGTGCGCAACTCCGGCGCCGTGGCGGTGGTCGAAGGCGTCGGCGATCACGGCTGTGAGTACATGACCGGCGGTGTCACCGTGGTGCTCGGCGCGACCGGGCGCAACTTCGCCGCGGGCATGTCCGGCGGTGTCGCCTACGTGCTCGACGAGGCCGGCGACTTCGCCGATCGCTGCAACCTGGCGATGGTCGAGCTCGAGCCGGTCGCTGCCGAGGACGACGCACTCGAGGCGCTCGACCATCAGGGCGGCGATCTCGAGACCCATGGACGGGTGGATCTCAGCCGCGACATGACGCGCCACGACGCGTTGCGTCTCAAGCAGCTGATCGAGAAACACCTGCACTACACCAACTCCGCGGTGGCGCGGCGCATCCTCGACGACTGGGCGGCCTGGCTGCCGAAGTTCGTCAAGGTGATGCCGGTGGATTACCGTCAGGCGCTGGAAGGCATGCGTGCCAGCCAGAGCCGTCCGCCGCAGTCGAACAAGCAGCTCAAGGGGATCGTCGACCATGGGTAAGCCGACCGGTTTCATGGAATACGACCGTCGCGACCGGCGCTACGAGCCGGCCGGCGATCGCGTCGTCCACTACAACGAGTTCGTCATCCCGCTGACCGAGGCCGAGGTCAGCGAACAGGGTGCGCGCTGCATGGACTGTGGCATCCCCTTCTGTCACCAGGGGTGCCCGGTCAACAACATCATCCCGGACTGGAACGATCTGGCCTATCGGGGTGACTGGCAGGCGGCCATCGAGGTGCTGCACTCGACCAACAACTTCCCCGAGTTCACCGGTCGAATCTGTCCCGCGCCCTGCGAGGCCTCGTGCACGCTCAACCTCGAGGACACCCCGGTGGCGATCAAGACCATCGAGTGTGCGATCGTCGACAAGGCCTGGGAGGAGGGCTGGATCAAGCCCCAGGTGCCCGAGCGGCGTACCGGCAAGCGGGTCGCCGTGGTCGGTTCCGGCCCGGCGGGCCTGGCCGCCGCGCAGCAGCTCGCGCGCGCCGGCCACAAGGTCTCGCTCTACGAGAAGGAAGACCGCATCGGTGGCCTGCTGCGCTACGGCATCCCCGACTTCAAGCTCAACAAGCAGTTGATCGATCGGCGCATGGCGCAGATGCGTACCGAGGGCGTGGAGTTCCACACCAACGCCCACATCGGTGTCGACATCTCGGTCGCCCAGCTGCGCGATGAGTACGATGCGGTGGTGCTGGCCGGCGGCTCGGAGAAGCCGCGCGACCTCGACGTGCCCGGTCGCAGCTTCGCCGGCATCCACTTCGCGATGGACTTCCTCACCCGCAACAGCAAGCGGGTGCAGGGCTCCCACGTCCCCGACGACGACTTCATCAGCGCCGAGGGCAAGCACGTGGTGGTCATCGGTGGTGGTGATACCGGTTCGGACTGCATCGGCACCTCCAACCGTCACGGCGCCAAGTCGGTCACCCAGGTCGAGATCCTCGACCGTCCGCCGGAGCGCGAGGACAAGTCGCTGACCTGGCCCAACTGGCCCAACCGCATGCGCACCTCCTCCTCCCAGGAAGAGGGCTGCGAGCGGATGTGGAACGTCGCCACCAAGGGCTTCGTCGGTGATGCCAACGGTCAGGTGACCGGGGTGCGCTACAACCTGGTGCGCTGGGAGCGTGACGCCGACGGTCGCTGGCAGATGCACGACGTCCCCGGCACCGAGGGCGAGCTCAAGGCCGATCTGGTGCTGCTGGCGATGGGCTTCGTCCACCCGGTCCACGAGGGCATGCTCGCCGAGCTGCGCGACGAGGCCGGGCTCGAGCTCGACGCCCGCGGTAACGTCAAGGGCACCACCGAGGGTCCCGAGGCCTATCGCACCAGCGTCGACGGCGTGTTCGCCGCCGGCGACATGCGTCGCGGCCAGTCGCTGGTGGTGTGGGCGATCCGCGAGGGCCGTCAGTGCGCCCGCGCCGTCGACGAGTGGCTGATGGGCTGCTCCGACCTGCCGCGCTGAGCGCCGCCGTCCGCCCCGGTCGATCCGGGGCGAGACGGTCCCCGACCCCAGGAGAAGCGGCCCGCGAGGGCCGCTTTTTCGTTGTCCACATCCCGGTCACGGGCAGGGTCTTGTCGGTGCCGGCGAGGTGATACACTCGATGGCTGAGAACCAACGAGGTATCGCCATGGATCGCCAACAGGCCGCGCGTTTCATGCTCGACTGTCTGCGCAAGATGGTCGCCAAGAAGGGCTCCGATCTCTTCATCACCGCCGGCTTCCCTCCCGCTTGCAAGATCGACGGCCGTCTTACCCCGATCGGCGATCAGCCGCTGAGCGCGGCGCAGACCAACATCCTCGTGCGCTCGATCATGAACGATCGGCAGATCCGCGATTACGACATGCACAAGGAGTGCAACTTCGCGATCCATCCCCAGGACATCGGCCGTTTCCGCGTCAACGCCTTCGTCCAGCAGGGCAAGGGCGGCGCGGTGCTGCGCACCATCAACGCCCGCATCCCCTCCGCCGACGAGCTCAAGCTGCCGCCGGTGCTGCTCGACATCGTCATGGCCAAGCGCGGCATGGTGCTGCTGGTCGGCGGTACCGGTTCGGGCAAGTCGACCTCGCTGGCGGCGATGGTCGGACACCGCAACCAGGAAACCTATGGCCACATCGTCACCATCGAGGACCCGGTCGAGTACGTCCATCCCCACGGTAACTGTCTGATCACCCAGCGCGAGGTCGGAGTCGATACCGAGAGCTGGGAGGCGGCGCTGGTCAACACCCTGCGCCAGGCCCCGGACGTCATCCTCATCGGCGAGATCCGCAATCGCGAGACCATGGAGCACGCGATCAACTTCGCCGAGACCGGCCATCTCTGTCTCTCGACGCTGCACGCCAACAGCGCCAACCAGGCGCTCGATCGCATCATCAACCTCTTCCCCGAGGAGCGCCGCGCCCAGCTGCTGATGGATCTCTCGCTCAACCTCAAGGCGGTGATCTCGCAGCGTCTGCTGCCCTGCACCGACGGTGGTCGCATCCCCGCCGTCGAGGTGCTGATCAACTCGCCGCTGATCCAGGACCTGATCTTCAAGGGCGACGTCAGCGGTATCAAGGAGGTGATGAAGCGCTCGCGCGAGCAGGGCATGCAGACCTTCGATATGTCGCTGTTCGACCTCTACGAGGCGCGCAAGATCAGCTACGAGGACGCGCTGCGCAACGCCGACTCGATGAACGAGCTGCGGCTGATGATCAAGCTCCAGGGACAGGAGGCGCGCGAGAAGGATCATTTCGAGCCGGCCGACGGGCTGTCCATCCTCGGCGACGACGATGAGCCGCCCTTTCGTTAGGTGACGGGCTGCCGCTGTCCGGCGAGCGCGGTGCTAGAGGATTGAAACGGCTGGCCGCATCGCGCGCCGCCCGCTGCGGAGGCGCAAGCGCGTCGAGCAAAAGCCATTGACGCGGAACAAAGATAAATGCATAAGGATATAAGAATTCCTTTATAAGTTAACCTTGCAGTTTCTCCGTCTTCACCCGCGCGTCCGCGCCGACCCCCGGAGCCCGACATGGCGATGGATATCACCCCCTATCTCGAGATGATGATCCGGCACAACGCCTCCGATCTCTTCCTCACCCCGGGTATGCCGGTGAAGATCAAGATCGAGGGCGTCATCCGCCCGATCGGCGAGACCATGCTCACCCCGACGGTGTGTCGCGAGGCCCTTGCCTCGTTGCTCGATCCGGCCAAGGCGCGCGAGTTCGAGGAGGAGCTGGAGGTCGACTTCGCCGTCGCGCTCGACAATCGCGCCCGCTTCCGCGTCAACGCCTATCACCAGCGCGGCTACCCCTCGATGGTGCTGCGCTATATCCGCACCACGGTCCCCACCTGCGACGAGCTCGGTCTGCCGGCGGTGTTGCCCAAGCTGATCATGCACCGGCGCGGCATCATCCTCATGGTCGGCGCCACCGGCTCGGGCAAGTCGACCACCCTCGCGGCGATGCTCGATCACCGCAACAGCACTGCCCCGGGCCATATCATCACCATCGAGGACCCGATCGAGTTCGTCCATCCGCACAAGCAGTGCATCGTCAGCCAGCGTGAACTCGGGCTCGACACCAAGAGCTATGCCAAGGCGCTCAAGAGCGCGCTGCGCGAGGCCCCCGATGTGGTGCTGATCGGCGAGATCCGCACCCGCGAGACCATGGAGGCGGCGCTCGAACTGGCCGGTACCGGCCATCTGGCCGTCGCCACGCTGCACGCCAACAACGCCTATCAAGCGATGGAGCGCATCATCAACCTGTTCCCCCAGGCGCAGCACAAGACGCTGTTCACCGACCTCTCGGTCTATCTGCGCGCGATCATCTCGCAGCGCCTGGTACGCACCCAGGCCGGGTCGCGCTGCGCCGCGATCGAGGTCATGGTCAACACCCCGCACATTGCCGACCTGATCCGCGACGGTCAGGTCGAGGCCCTCGGTCAGGCGATGCAGCAGAGCGGCGAGGAGGGCATCCGCACCTTCGACGACGCCCTGCTCGCGCTCTATCGCGACGGCACCATCTCGCTGCAGGAAGCACTCGACAACGCCGATTCCGCCGCCAACCTGGAGGCGAGGATCCACTTCGGCTGATCTGGATGGACCCGCGCGCGACCACAGCGGTGGCCGGACGCTCCGGCACCCGAACGACCAACCGGCGGCCCAGGGGTCGCCCGCTATCCCGCCCTGGGCACACGGACCGGGGTCTCTCGCGGAGGAATGGATGATCATCGGACTGGACGTCGGCGGCACGCACGCCGACATCGTCTTGCTCGGCCCCGAGGGGGTGCGCGCGCGCGCCAAGGTCGACACCGACCCCGACGACCTGGGCGCGACCCTGCTCGAGGCCCTCGACCGGGTGCTGCACGCCACCGAGCCGACGGCGGTGCGCCGGGTGGTGCTGAGCACCACGCTGACCACCAACGCGGTGGTCGGCGCCGGTCTCTCCCCGGTGGGGATGCTGGTGTGCGCCGGTCCCGGGGTCGATCCCGCGCTCTATCGCACCGGCGAGCATTACGCGGTGGTGCCGGGCGCGATCGATCATCGCGGTCGCGAGATCAGCCCGCTTGATCTCGACGCCGTCGATCTCTGCGCCGAGCGCTTTGCCGCCGCCGGCATCCGCTATGTCGGCGTGGTGGGCAAGTTCTCCACCCGCAACCCGGCCCACGAGCTGGGCATCGCCGAGCGTATCGCCGAGCGCTTCGAGCGGGTGTTCACCGGCCACCGCGTCTCCGGGCAGCTCAACTTCCCCCGGCGCATCGCCACCACCCATCTCGCCGCCTCGGTCTATCCGCTGCACCGCAACTTCTACGAGGCGATCGCCGAGGCGCTGCGCACCCGCGGGGTGAGCGCCCCGGTGCACCTGCTCAAGGCCGATGGCGGCACCCTGTCGCTGGCCGCCTCGCTCGACTCCCCCGCCGAGACCGTGCTCTCGGGGCCGGCGGCGAGCGTGATGGGGGCCATCCCGGTGGCCTCGCCCGAGGAGGACGTGGTGGTGCTCGACATCGGCGGCACCACCACCGAGATCGCCCTGCTCAGCGGCGGTTCGCCGCTGCTCGAACCGCTCGGCATCACCATCGGCGCCACCCGCACCCTGATCCGCGCCCTGCTCAGCCGCTCGATCGGCGTCGGCGGCGACAGCGAGGTGCGCTGTGTCGAGGGCAAGATCACCATCGGTCCACGCCGACTCGGCGCACCGCTGGCGCGCGGCGGACCGGCGCTCACCCCCACCGACGCGCTGATCGCCCTCGGCGAGAGCGAGCGCGGCGACCCGCAGGTGGCCGCCGCCGGGGTGGCCGAGCTCGCCGCCGAACTCGGCTGCGAGCCGGCGATGGCCGCGCGCGCGGTGATCGATCACGCCTGTCGACGGATCATGGCCGCGGTCGATGGCCTGGTCGATCAGGTCAACGGCAGCCATGTCGACACCATCCACGAGCTGCTCGACGGGCATCGCATCCGCCCGGCGCGCATCCTGGTGCTCGGCGGGCCGGCCGAGTCGCTGGCCCCGCACCTGGCGCGGCGCAGCCAGCTGCCGGTCGAGCTGGTGCCCGATTCGGGGGTGGCCAACGCGATCGGTGCGGCGATGGCGCGCCCGACCGATGCCCTGAGCCTGATCGCCGACACCGAGCAGGGCTGGGTGAGCTGCTCCGGGAGCGACCGGCAGTGGCGCTGCGATCGGAGTTATCGGCGCGAGCAGGCGCTGGAGCAGGCCCGGGCATTGCTCTTCGAGCGTCTCGGTCCCGAGGCCGGGACCCCGGAGCTGGAGGTGGTCGAGGACCTCGAGTTCAACATCGTGCGCGGCTTCTCCACCGTCGGGCGCAACATCCGTCTGACCCTCCAGGTCAAGCCCGGGCTGCTCGAGCCCTTCACCCCGGAACACGCCAAGGTCGCCGTATGCTGAGTGCCAGACACGAGACCGGGCTGGTCCTCTTTCCCGCCTTCGACTGGGCGATCGAGGCCACCCACCCCGAACGCGAGGAGCGCCTGCTCTACACCCGCGACCAGATCTGCGAGGAGGGCCTGCTCGATCTCGAGGGGGTGCGCGAATACCGCCCCGAGCCGGTCTCCGTGGCCGACGTGCAGCGGGTCCACTTCTGCCCGTCCGGGGTCGAGACGGTGGCCGGCGAGTCGCACCGCATCGCCGCCGGTGGCGCGCTGCGTCTCGCCCGCGCCTGGCACGCCGGCGACATCGAGCGCGGCTTCGCGCTGGTGCGCCCGCCGGGTCATCACGCCCAGCGGGTGATGCACGGCGGGCGCGGCTTCTGCGCGATCAACAACGAGGCGATCATGATCGAGGCGCTGCGCCAGCAGCACGACATCCGCCGCGTCGCCATCATCGACACCGACTGCCATCACGGTGACGGCACCCAGGACATCTACTGGCACGATCCCGACGTGCTCTTCATCTCCATCCATCAGGACGGTCGCACCCTCTATCCCGGCACCGGCTTCATGGACGAGCAGGGCGGGCCCAACGCGGTCGGCGCCACCGTCAACATCCCGCTGCCGCCGCGCACCTCCGACGCCGGTTATCTGGAGATCGTGCGCGACACCGTGCTGCCGATCCTCGAGGACTTCGAGCCCGAGCTGGTGATCAACTCCGCCGGTCAGGACAACCACTTCGCCGACCCGCTCACCGACATGGACTTCAGCGCCCGTGGCTATGCCGAGCTGACCCGGCTGCTCGCCCCGGACCTGGCGGTGCTCGAGGGCGGCTACTCGATCGAAAGCGCGCTGCCCTATATCAACATGGGCATCCTGCTGGCGATGACCGGGCTGGAGAGCGATCATGTCGTCGAGCCCTACCGCCGCCCCTCGGGCGGGGTGCAGCCCGAGGAGATCACCGAGGCGGTGCGCCGCATCGGCACCCGCACCCGCGCCGTCTGGGCCAAGCGCGAGCAGCGTCAGGCACAGCTCCACGCGGTCAGCGACGAGTGTGCCCATCGCACCCGCGAGATCTACTACGACACCATCGACGCCTTCGAGCATCAGCACGAGGCGGTGCGGCTGTGTCGGCACTGCGGCGGCGCGCTGCGTATCGCCACCCGCATCGGCGACGGTCCGCAGACGCTCGCCGTCCATGTCCCGCTCTATGCCTGCGACGACTGCCGTCGCGCCGCGCTGCGCTGGTTCGAGCTGGCGCCCGACGAGGGCTTCGCCGCCGCCTTCCTCCAGGACCGTCCCGCCGATCGTTATCTGATCCGCTGATCGCGATCTTCCCCCGCCTCGCCCGCCGCTGCCGTTCGTCGGCGGTGCACGAGGCGCCTCTCCCCGTTCGACTCCAGGCGCCGGCGTCTCTGCGCCGTCGTGACGGGCGCTCGTCTGTCTGATCGTCAGCGTCCAGTGTGATATCTGGACGGTGATTTATCATGTTCAACGTTTGCATAAACATGGTTCAGAGTACTAAGCTAATGTTCAAATACTAATTAGTGATGTCTGAGACATGATTACAGCCGCGCAACTTCGTGCCGCCCGCGCCCTGCTGGGCCTCGATCAACGCCGACTGGCCGAGGCGGCGGCCCTGTCGCTGCCGACCATCCAGCGTATGGAGGCCAGCGACGGCCAGGTGCGCGGCAATGTCGAATCCCTGGTCAAGGTGGTCGAGGCGCTCGATCGGGCCGGTATCGAGCTGATCGGCGAAGGTGCGGTCAGCGCCGGTGGCGGACGCGGGGTGCGGCTGAAGGTCATGCCGCCGGACGACGATCGTCCATGAACATGCATCCCGCCCTGTCACTGGCCCTGCTGGCGCTGACCCTGGCGCTGGCCTCGGCGCTGGTCGCGCTGCCGGCCGCACGTTGGCCGCGGGCGCTGCGTTGGGCCTCGCTGCCGCTGCTCGGGCTCTCCGGGGTGGCGGCGAGCAGCGCCGGGCTGTGGGCGCTGGTCGAGGGGCTCGACCTCGGTCTCGTCCTGCCGCTGGGGCTGCCCTGGCTGCCCTGGCACCTCCAACTCGACGCCCTCGCCGGCTTCTTCCTCGCGCTGATCGGTATCCTCGTCACCGCCGCCGGCATCTACGGCCCGGCCTATGTGCGCGGGCTGGAGAACGGACGCGAGTCGCTCGCCGCGCTCGGCGGCTTCAGCGGGCTGTTCGTCGCCGGCATGCTGCTGGTGGTGCTCGCCGCCGACGCCTTCGTGTTCATGGTGGCCTGGGAGCTGATGTCGCTGGCCTCCTATTTCCTCGTCGCCTTCCACCACGACAACCCGGCCAACCGTCGCGCCGCCTTCCTCTATCTGCTGATGGCCCATGTCGGCGGGCTGGCGATCCTGCTCGGCTTCGGCGTGCTCGCCGCCTTCGCCGGCGGTTTCGAGTTCACCCTGCTGCGCGAGGCGGCGCTGTCGACGTCCTGGGCGAGCCTGTGCTTCGCCCTGGTGCTGCTCGGCTTCGGCATGAAGGCGGGGCTGGTGCCGCTGCACGCCTGGCTGCCCGAGGCGCACCCGGTGGCGCCCTCGCACATCTCGGCGCTGATGTCCGGGGCGATGCTCAAGGTCGCCGTCTACGGCTTCGTGCGCGTGGTCTTCGACCTGATCGGTCAGTTCCACTGGCAGTGGGGCGTGGTGATGCTGGCCGTCGGCAGCCTCTCGGCGCTCACCGGGGTGCTGTTCGCGATGATGCAGAGCGACCTCAAGCGGCTGCTCGCCTACTCCTCGGTGGAGAACCTCGGCATCATCTTCATCGCCCTCGGTCTGGCGGTGCTGTTCATGGCCACCGGCCATCCGACGCTCGCCGCGCTGGCCTTCGTCGCCGCGCTCTATCACGCCATCAACCACGCGCTGTTCAAGGGGCTGCTGTTTCTCGGCGCCGGGGCGGTGCTGCACAGCACCCACGAGCGCGACCTCGAGCAGATGGGCGGGCTGCTGCGGCGCATGCCCTGGACCGGGCTGTTCTTCCTCATCGGTTGTGTCGCGATCTCGGCGCTGCCGCCGCTCAACGGCTTCGTCTCCGAATGGCTGACCTTCCAGGCCGCGCTTCAGGCCTGGCAGCTCGACAGCGGCGTGCTGCGCAGCCTGATCCCGATCGTCTCGGCGGTACTCGCGCTCACCGGCGCGCTGGTGGCGGCGACCTTCGTCAAGGTCTATGGCGTCGCCTTCCTCGGCCAGGCGCGCTCGCGTCACGTCCGGCGGGCGCGGGTGGTGCCGCTGGGGATGCGCTGGGGACAGGGGCTGCTGGCGCTCTTCTGCGTGCTGCTCGGGGTGCTGCCGACCCAGGTGATCGCGCTGCTCGACCCGGTCGCCGTGGCCGTCGTCGGCACCGGGCTGCCGCAGGCCGCTGCCGGCGGCTGGCTGTGGCTGACCCCGGTCTCGGCCGAGACCGCGAGCTACAGCGCGCCGCTGTCGATCCTGCTGCTGGCGCTGATCGCCGGTGCGGCGATCCTCTGGGCGCGGCGCGGGCGGGTACGACGGGTGCGCCGCTGCGACCCCTGGGACTGCGGTCTGACCCCGCCGACGCCGCGGATGCAGTACAGCGCCGCGGCCTTCGCCCAGCCGATCCGCCGGGTGTTCGCGCTCGCCTTCGCGATCGACGAGCGCAAGCCCGCGGCCACCGATACCCGGCCGCGCTATCGCCTGCGCATCGCCGACCGTGCCTGGTCGCTGCTCTATGTGCCGCTGGCCCAGGCGGTGGAGTCGGCCGCGCGTCGGGTGGTGCTGCTGCAGTCGGGGAACGTGCGGGTCTATCTGGGCTGGACCCTGGCGACGCTGCTGGTGCTGCTGTGGATCATCTCGTGATCGCGGCGCGCGCCCTGCTCAACCCGGTGGCGTCGCGCCCAGTCGCGGCGCGCCCACTGCCGTGCGGGACCCTGTGCGATGGATGAACCTGTGATGCTCTCGGCCTGGGGGATGGCGCTGTTGCAGGCGCTGCTCTACCCCGCGCTGGCGCCCCTGCTGATCGGCTGGGTGCGCAAGGTCAAGGCGCGGCTGAACAACCGCCGCGGCGCCTCGGTGCTGCAACCCTATCGCGACCTGCGCAAGCTGCTGGCGAAGGAGACGCGGGTGGCGCACACCGCCTCGCCGCTGTTTCGTCTGGCGCCCTACGTGGTGTTCGTCGCCACCTGGCTGGCCGCGGCCACGGTGCCGCTGGTGGCGCGCGACCTGCCGACGGCGCAGATCGCCGACATCATCGTGCTGGTCGGCCTGCTCGGTCTGGCGCGCTTCTTCCTCGCGCTGGCGGGGATGGACGTCGGCACCGCCTTCGGCGGCATGGGCGCCTCGCGCGAGATGATGGTCTCGAGCCTCGCCGAGCCGGCGATGCTGGTCGCGGTCTTCACCCTGGCGATGAGCGCCCACAGCACCAGCCTGTCGAGCGTGATCGGCTATCACCTGGCCGACGGCTTCGTGGTCCGCCCGTCCTATCTCTTCGCCTTCGGCGCCCTGGTGCTGGTGGCGCTCGCCGAGAGCGGACGCATCCCGGTCGACAACCCCACCACCCATCTCGAACTGACGATGATCCACGAGGGCATGCTGCTCGAGTACACCGGTCGCCACCTGGCGCTGATGGAGTTGGCGGCGTATCTCAAGCTGATGCTCTACGGGGTGCTGATCGCCAACGTCTTCGTGCCCTGGGGGATCGGTCAGGCGTTCGCCCCGGCGGCGCTGGCGCTCGGCCTGGGGGCGATCCTGCTCAAGCTCGCGGTGCTCGGCGCGGCGCTCGCCGTCGGCGAGACGGTGGTGGCCAAGATGCGGCTGTTCCGCGCCCCGGCCTTCCTCAACCTCGCCCTGCTGCTGGCCCTGCTCGGGCTGCTCAGTCACGTCATCCTGGAGGTGGGCGCATGAGTCTCACGCAACTGCCGCTGCTCGAACAGTTCGTGCTGCTGCAGGCGGCGCTGGTGCTCTTCCTGTCCTTCGGGCTGCTGTCGCAGACCCGACTGCTCGCCGCCATCCACGCCTTCGCCTGGCAGGGCGCGCTGATCGCCGCGGTGACCCTCACCGTGGCGATCGCCGGCCACGCCCACCACCTCTATTTCTCGGCGCTGCTCACCCTGGCGCTGAAGGCGATGCTGATCCCCTGGATGCTGCACCGGCTGGTGCGCCGTCTCGCCCTGGAGCGCCACACCGAGACCCTCAGCCACCCGGCGCTGGTGAGCATGGCGGCGGTGGCGCTGGTGATCTTCAGCTACTGGGTGGTGGTGCCGATCGTTGCCGAGGAGCTGACCTTCACCCGCAACATCGTCGCGGTGAGCCTGGCGGTGGTGCTGATCGGGCTGCTGATGCTGGTGGCGCGCCAGCAGGCGGTGGCCCAGGTGCTCGGCTTCATGTCGATGGAGAACGGGCTGTTCCTGGCCGCGGTCTCCGCCACCGCCGGCATGCCGCTGGTGGTCGAGCTGGGCGTGGCCTTCGACGTGCTGGTGGCGATGGTGCTGTTCGGGGTGTTCTTCTTCCAGATCCGCGACAGCATCGACTCGCTCGACGTCGACCGCCTCAACCGCCTCACCGAGACCGAGGAGGAGACGCCATGAGCGCGCTGATCCTGATCCTGCTGCTGCCGCTGGCCGGGGCGCTGGCGCTCGCCTTCGTCAGCTCGGTGCGCTGGGCCGGCTGGATCAACCTCGGCGTCGCCGCGCTCACCCTGGCCGCCGCGTTGTGGCTCGGCTGGACGGTCGCCGAGCACGAGGTGGTCGCCGGGCTGCACTTCAGGGTCGATGCCTTCAACGTCTATCTGGTGGTGCTCACCGCCTTCGTCGGTCTGACCACGGCGATCTTCTCGCGCCCCTACATGCGTCACGTCTGCGCCAACGCCCGTATCAGTCCGCCCGGGGTGCGCATCTATCACAGCATGTACCAGACCTTCATGCTGACCATGCTGGTGGCGCTCACCACCGACAACCTCGGCGTGCTCTGGGTGGCGGTCGAGGGCGCGACCCTGGCCACGGTGCTGCTGGTCTCGCTCTATCGCACCCCGGAGGCGGTCGAGGCGGCGTGGAAGTACTTCATCCTCTGCGGCGTCGGCATCGCCCTGGCGCTGTTCGGCACCGTGCTGACCTACTTCGCCGCCCAGCAGGTGCTCGCCGACCCCACCGAGGGGCTGACCTGGAGCGTGCTCTACGCCGACGCCGCGGCGCTCGACCCCACGGTGATGCGCATCGCCTTCGTCTTCCTGCTGGTCGGCTACGGCACCAAGGTCGGGCTGGTGCCGATGCACCAGTGGCTGCCCGATGCCCACTCCGAGGGGCCGACGCCGATGTCGGCGGTGCTCTCCGGGCTGCTGCTCAACGTCGCCCTCTATGCCGTGGTGCGGCTGAAGATGCTGGTCGACGGCTCGCTGGCGGCGACTGATACCCCGCACCTGGCCGGTGCGCTGCTGATGGGCTTCGGGCTGATCTCCTTCCTCGTCGCCGGGCTGTTTCTGCACCGCCAGCGCGACATCAAGCGGATGTTCAGCTACTCCTCGATCGAGCACATGGGGCTGATGACCTTCGCCTTCGGGCTCGGCGGGCCGCTGGCCACCTTCGGCGCGCTGCTGCACATGCTGGTGCACTCGCTGACCAAGTCGGCGATCTTCATCACCGTGGGGCACGCCGCGCACATCGCCGGCACCCAGTCGATCGACCGCATCCGCGGGCTGATCCGTACCCAGCCGGCGGTCGGCTGGTCGCTGTTGCTGGGGGTGGTGGCGATCGCCGGCTTCCCGCCGTTCGGGGTCTTCGCCAGCGAGTTCCTGCTGCTCACCGCCACCATCCAGACCCAGCCCTGGTTGAGCGTGGCGCTGCTCGGCGGGCTGGCGGTGGCCTGCGCCGGGCTGTTTCGCCATGTCCACCCGATGGTCTACGGCACGCCGCCCGAGGGTCAGCAGCCGGTCGAGGCCAACATGCTGCCGGTGATGATCCATCTCGGGCTGGTGCTGTGGCTGGGGCTGGCGATCCCGGCGCTGCTCGCCGGCTGGCTCGACCGGGCGACCGGACTGATCGCGGGGAGTCATCTGCTATGAACGTCACCGATCCGCTCGCCGACCTGCAGGGGCTGCTCACCGCCCCGGGTATCGGCGCCACTGCATGCGCCGGCGTCGCCGGGGTCGAGTCCTGTCTGGCGCTGCCGGCGGCGCACTGGGGCCTGCTCGCCGAGCTCGCCGCCGACGCCGGGCTGCGTCACGCCGGGCTCTGGGCCGATGCGCTCGATGACGAGCGGCTGCGCGTGCAGGCGCTGTTCGCCGCCGCCGACGGCTATCTGCTGGCGCAGACCGAGGTGACGGGCGCGCCGCCCGAGCTGGCCTCCCACACCCCGCTCTTCCCCGGTGTCGACCGTCTCGAACGCCATGCCCAGGACCTCCTCGGGGTGCGCTTCCTCGGTCATCCGCGCGGTGCGGTGCGCTGGACCCGTCACCAGGCCTGGCCGGAGACGGCCCACCCGCTGCGTCCCGGCTTCCCGCTCGCCGGCGACCATCCCGGTCGCACCCCCGCCGATGGCGACTACCCGATCGTGCGGCTGCAGGGCAACGGCGTCTGCGAGGTGCCGGTGGGGCCGGTGCACGCCGGGGTGATCGCCCCCGGACACTTCCGTTTCCAGGTGATGGGCGAGGACGTGCTGCGGCTCGAGGAGCGTCTCGGCTATGTCCACAAGGGCATCGAGAAACACGCCGTCGGCCGTGATGCCGCGGGGCTGGTGCGACTCGCCGCGCGGGTCGCCGCCGACAGCACCGTGGCCCATGCCTGGGCGGCCTGTCAGGCACTCGAGCGCGCCTGCGACACCGAGGTGCCGGCGCGCGCGCTCTATCTGCGCGCGCTGCTCGCCGAGCGCGAGCGGGTGGCCAACCATCTCGGCGACATCGGCGGGATCTGCAACGACGTCGGTTTCGGCTTCGGCCAGAGCCAGTGCGCGCTGCTGCGCGAGCGCTGGCAGCGCGACAACGCCAGCCATTTCGGCCATCGTCTGCTGATGGACACCCTGGTCCCCGGCGGCGTGGTGCGCGATCTCGACCCCGCCGCGCCGGAGCGTCTGATCCAGGCCCATGGCGAACTCAGACGGGTGCTGCGGCGGCTGTTCGACATCCTCGACGATCATCCGCCGCTCAACGACCGGCTGCTCACCACCGGCATCCTCGCGCAGGGCACGGCGCGCGCGCTCGGCTGCACCGGCTATGTCGCCAAGGCCAGCGGGATCGACCACGACCTGCGCCATCACGTCCCCTACGCACCCTACGACCGGCTGCGGCTGGAGACGGCGGTGGTCGAGCACGAGGGCGACGTGGCGGCGCGGATGCGGGTGCGGATGCGCGAGATCCACGCCAGCCTGGGGCTGATCGAGCAGCTGCTCGCCGCGCTCCCCGAGGGCGCGATCGCGGCGCCGCTGACGCCGCGCCCCGAGGCCAGCGGGCTGGGGCTGGTCGAGGGCTGGCGCGGCGAGTCGGTCGCGCTGGTGCGGCTCGATGTCGCCGGGCGGGTGGCGCGCTACTTCCCGCGCGACCCGAGCTGGTTCAACTGGCCGGCGCTCGAACACCTGATCCTCGGCAACATCGTCCCCGACTTCCCGGTGTGCAACAAGTCGGTCAACGGCTCCTACTCCGGGGTGGACCTGTAGCGCCCGCCCCAGCATCGACAGGCACTGAACCATGTTCCGCATCCTCAACCAGATCGTTCGCACCGGGCTGCGCACCGAGCCGGTCGCGCGTCCCGACGCCGCCGGCCTCGAACGTCTCGGCATCGAGCTGCGCCGCCGGGTCGACGCGCGGTTCGGCCACAGCCTCGCGATCCGTCAGGTCGATGCCGGTTCCTGCGGTGGTTGCGAGATCGAGATCCACGCCCTCGCCAACGCCTACTACGACCTCGAACGCTTCGGCATCCGCTTCTGCGCCTCGCCGCGTCATGCCGACGCGCTGCTGGTCACCGGGCCGGTGTCGCGTCACATGGAACAGGCGCTGCGTCGCACCTGGCGCGCCATGCCCGCGCCCAAGTTCGTCATCGCCGCCGGCGACTGCGCCTGCGACGGCGGCGAGTTCGGCGAGAGCTATGCCAGCTGCGGCGCGGTCGAGCGGGTGATCCCGGTCGACGTGCGCATCCCCGGCTGCCCGCCCACCCCGCTGCAGCTGGTCGAGGGGTTGCTGGCGGCGCTGGCGCAGGATCGCGACTGATCGCGATCGCCGGCGACGGTATCCTTGGCACTCATCCCCATCGCACGAGTGTCACCATGAGCGAGCCCCGTCTCTCGATCCTGATGTATCACCAGGTCGGCGATTTCGCGCCGATGCGCGCACATCGCGCCAACTACTGCGATCGCCGTCGCTTCAGCGCGCAGATGGCGTTGCTCGCGCGTCTCGGCTATCGGGTGATCGGGCTCGACGAGGCGCTCGCCGGGCTGCGCGGCGAGCGCGCGCTGGCGCCGCGCTCGGTGGTACTGACCTTCGACGACGGTTATCGCAACTTCGTCGACCACGCCCTGCCGGTGCTCGCGCGTCACGGCTTCCCGGCCACCGTCTATGTCATCAGCGACTGGGTCGGGCGGCGCGCCGAGTGGTTCGCCAAGGACCCAGGCCGCCCGGTCCCCGAGCTGATGGACGCCGCCGCGCTGCGCGAGATCCATGCCGCTGGCATCACCATCGGCTCGCACACCGCCAATCACGTCAAGCTCGGCGAGTGCCCGCCTGCGCGTCAGGCCGAGGAGCTGGGCGCCAGTCGTGCACGGCTCGAGGACCTGCTCGGCGCCCCGGTGCAGCATCTCTGCTATCCCTTCGGCAGCTTCGATCACCACACCCCGGGGCTTGCCGCCGCCGCCGGCTATCGCTCGGCGACGACCTGTCTGCGCGGTGCCGCGACCCGCGCCGATCATCCGCTGGCGCTGCCGCGCAAGGCGATCTCCTTCGGCGACGACCTGCTCGGTTTCTGGTGGAAGGTCGCGGTCAAGCACGCCCCCAAGCCCGATCTGGTGAGCTGGCGGGCGCGATTGGCGGGTGAATGAGCGGGTGAAATTCATTACACTTTTCGCGTGAATCATGCGCTGCGGGCACACCATGGAGCGATGACCTGGAGCGATCCCCCGACGATCGATCTGCGGTGTTCGTTCTATGGCCACAGCAAGCATGGATATCGATCCGAGCGCGCTCGACGCGCTGCCCTCGCCACCCCAGGTGCTGCTCGAACTGCTCGATGCCTTCGTCGACGAGGCCGTCGAGTTCGAGACCCTGGCGCGGATCTGCGCGCGCGACCCGTCGCTGACCACGCGGATGCTGGCGATCGCCAACTCCGCCGCCTTCCGCCGTCGTGCGCCCACCTTCACCTCGCTCGAACGGGTGCTGGTCACCCTCGGGCTCGACACCATCAAGACCATCGCCCTGACCACCGCGCTGGTCCAGGCCTTGGCCCCCGAGCGCGCGCTGTCCGCCGCGACGCTCGCCGCCTTCTGGCGTCATGCCCTGGTCACCGCCGCGCTCGCCCGCGCCCTGGCCCATACCCTCTCCATCGACGTGCCCGAGCGGCTCTATCTTGCCGGTCTGCTGCACGACATCGGTCGTCTGGTGATCGCCACCCAGCGCGGTGAGTGGCCGCCCGAAGGCGCGGGCGAGGGTGATGCCGCGCGTCTGCTCGCGTGCGAGCGCGAACGGCTCGGTGTCGATCACTGCGCCGTGGGTGGCGCGTTGCTCGGCGCCTGGCGGTTGCCGGCGCCGCTGGTGATGGCCGCGCGCCATCATCACGCCCCGCTCGCGGCGCTCGCCGACGCGCCGCCGGCGCTGCGTCTGGTGCATCTGGCCAACGCACTCGACAGTCCGCACTGGCGCGAGTCCGAGGCCCTGGCGCTGGCCGATGCGCTGTTCGGCCTGACCCCGGCGCTGGCGCAACGGCTGCATCGCGAGGCCGTGCAACAGGTCGAGCCGCTGTGCGCGGCGCTGGGGTTCGAGACCGGCGCCGCGCCGGGCGCGCCGTTGACGCGTGCGCTGTGCGATCGCGCGCTGGTCGACGGGCTCGACGGCCAGCTCGCCCGCGCCGAGGACGAGGACGTGCTGCTCGCGACCATCGCGCGCTGCGTGGTGGTGCTGTTCGGCATCGACCGGGCGCGCTTCCTGGTGGCTGAGGACGGGCGCTTGCGCGGTCGCGATCCGCTGATGGCCGATCCCGGGTTCGCGGCGATCGACTGTGCCGCCGACGGTGAGCACCTGCCCGCTCGCGCACTCGCCGGCGAGCCCTGCTCGACGCTGCTCGCGGACGACGGGCCCGGGGTGCTCGAACACCAGCTCGCCGCCGGCGCCGAGGCGCTCTATTGTCTGCCGCTGCGCGCCGCCGGCGAGCCCGGCGCGGTGCTGGTGCTGGCGCCGAGCGCGGCGCAGCTCGCCCGGCTGCGCGCGCGCGAGCGGCTGCTGCGGACCTTCGGCGAG